>JAEUQZ010000880.1 GCA_016788965.1 Anaerolineae bacterium
AAGAAGCGGGCGTACTCGCCGTCGCGGGTGTACGGGTTCAGCATGACGGCCAGGTCCTTGACGCGCTGATCGCCGTTCAGGCCGAGCTCGGGCATGCTGCCGGTCTTGAAGGCGTCACGCAGGCCGGTGATCGTCAGATCGCGCCCGTATTCCTTGTAGAGCTTGAGCGCCATCGCCCCCAGGGCCTTGAGCTGCACCTCCTCGAGCGTCCGGCCCATCGAGCACATCTTGGCCAGCGCCGGCTTGAGCATGTCGATGTCTTCCTTGATACCGCCTTCCATGCCGTTGGGTCCCATGCGCTCGTCGGACACTACCGAGAACGGATTGAGGTTGATGCGCGAGTCGGGGCGGAACTCGACGTACATGCCCTTTGCCTTGCGGCAGAGCTTCTCCATTGACCGGCCAAGGTCGAGGATCCGGACCTGCGCGCCGGCGGAAGCGTACGACCACGCCACTTCGCACAGGAAGACCGACTTGCCGGAGCCGGGTGCGCCGATCACGGCGAAGTTATAGTTGCCCCGATCGTTGTCGTAGACATCCAGGGTCATCAGCTGGCCGCGCCGCCCGCCCAGAACCAGGGTCGGCGTCGGCGTCCCGCGCCATTCGCCGATCAGCGGCGCCAGATGAATCGCGTT
>JAEUQZ010000881.1 GCA_016788965.1 Anaerolineae bacterium
CCAACGAGGCCCCGGCGCCGCAGCCGGAGTTTTTGAAGACCAGGCCATGCCGCAGCCCCGGCGTGTTTGCCCAATGTCGCAAGCGATCGCGGTGCGTCCGCACGACCTCGACCAACCGCGTTAAACCAAGCTGCGTGACGTCGAGCATATGCTGCGGCGACTCGATGATCACCTCGTGAACGCCAAACGCGCCGTCCTGAGCTTCGTCCAGGCGAAACGCTGGATACTTGTTCGGCACCACCCGAATCTGCCAACGATCGTCGCCGTCGGCCACCGTCGCCGAGGCGATCGGCGTGTGGATCTCGTTGCCCGCACAGAAGGGACAACTCGGATGAGCAGCCGGCAAAGAAGGCGCCGAAGCGACGACGCGCCCAGTCGCCTCATGCGTTCCATAATCGCTCGGCCGCCCCGCGCGATCCTCAGCCACATACACCCGCCGGCCGCTGATGGGATCGATGCGAAGTTCAGGCATGGAAACCGTTTTGATTGAACCGCCAAGGACGCCAAGAGCGCCAAGGAATACGGGGAGACAACTGAACCACGACGACACGACGAGCACGACGGGAACACTAAGAATGATGGAACCGCCGATGAACGCTGATAGACGCAGATAAAATCATTTGCGTTGATCTGC
>JAEUQZ010000882.1 GCA_016788965.1 Anaerolineae bacterium
CTGCCCGTTCACCGCCAGCAAAAACAGCAGCGCCAGAGTCGCCGTGCGCTTATTGCCGTCGGCGAAGGGATGGTTGCGGGCGATGGAATGCAGCAGCACGGCGGCCTTTTCCTGCGCGGTAGGATACGCATCCTCGCCGAAGGCACTGGCCTGCGGACGTGCCGCCGCTGCTTCCAACAAACCCATGTCGCGCACGGCACGCTTGCCGTTGACGATCGTGTGGATGGCTTCTTTGCTGCCGAACTGCTCGTTGATGTAAACCAGCTCATCGATTGTCAGATAGCGCATGACGGTGATACCTGTCTGTTGTGCGAATAGACACGTCTGTATGTTACCGCATTAACCCAACGGGGCGGTATGCGCTTCCAGCCATGCGGCGATGGCCGGGACATCATGTTTGTTCTGGGCGATTTCCAGCACATACTGGTAAACCGTCGCGTCGTCCCATGTCGGCTTCAGGCCATTTCTCTCCAAAAAGACGGTGGTGGCGCGGGTAGCGGTGCGTTTGTTGCCGTCCCAGAACAGGTGATGCGCCGCCAGCGAGTGCATGAGCGCGGCGGCCTTTTCCATCAAGGTGGGATAGGCCTCGGTGCCAAAGGCTTGCAGTGTGGGGCGCGCCGCCGCCGAACGCAG
>JAEUQZ010000883.1 GCA_016788965.1 Anaerolineae bacterium
CCGCCGGTGCGGTGCCGATCGAGAAGCGGCGGATCGGGATCGTGCCTCAGGAGGGAGCGCTGTTCACGCACCTGGACGAGGCGGCCAACATCGGGTTCGGGCTCGGCCGGCGCAGTCGCGGGCGGCACGAGCGAGTCGCCGAGTTGCTCGACCTGGTCGGCATGGCTCCGTTCGCCGACCGGATGCCGGCCGAGCTGTCCGGCGGGCAGCAGCAGCGGGTGGCACTCGCGCGGGCCCTGGCGCCCGGCCCTGACCTGGTCCTGCTGGACGAGCCGTTCTCGGCGCTGGACGCCGGGTTACGGGCCGAACTGCGCGAGGACGTCCGGCGGGTGCTGCACGCGGCCGGGGCGACCGCCGTCCTGGTCACCCACGACCAGGCTGAGGCGCTCTCGATCGCCGAGCTGGTCGCGGTGATGGACGGCGGCCGGATCCGCCAGTGCGCCGCACCGGTCGAGCTGTACCGCACCCCGGTGGACGTCGCCGTGGCCGGCTTCGTCGGGGAGGCGGTCGTGCTCGCCGCCCGGCAGGACAGGGGCACCGTCACCACAGCGCTCGGCCGGCACTCCGTGCACGGTCGGGGCCCGGTGGACGAGAGGGTGGGCAGAGGGCCGGTTGGAGGGCCGGAGGGAGGGG
>JAEUQZ010000884.1 GCA_016788965.1 Anaerolineae bacterium
CGAGATCATACCGCCGTTCCCGATCGGCAAGACCGTGAAGCTCAACAACGGGGTTGAGGCCGTCGTGGTCGACTTCAACCCGCGTTATCCCGCGTCCCCCAAGGTGCAAGGGCTTCGAGATCCGTACGGTCAGCGCTATGCCGATCCGTCGCTCGAAGAGATCGACTTGGCGCTCTACACCGATCTATGCGTGGCACGTGTCGACGACATCGACGTGACGCCCTATCTCGCTTTGCAGCGCGAACTCATGCCGGAACCCGACGGCGTGCTGCTCTAAGAAGGTAGACGGAACTTAACCACAGAGGCACAGAGGACACAGAGAGAGGAACGAAGAGACTCTGTTTTCACTCCGAGCATGACCACCCGCTCGCATTTGCACTTTGCACTTTGCACTTTGCATTTCTCATTTTGCATTTCCCGTCCCCTCTGTGCCTCGGTAGTTAACTTCCTCTCTCTCCGGCGGTTGAACCGACGTCGATCCAACGGCCGACGACGTTCGTGAGTTGTGTCGCGCTCGCGCTTGAGCTATCGTGACTGGACATTCTGCGATTCACGACTGCTGGCGAGTCCTGGCCCATGCTGATCACCCATGTCGAAACCTATGCGGTGCGAGTGCCGTTGAAGCCCAAGCG
>JAEUQZ010000885.1:0-231 GCA_016788965.1 Anaerolineae bacterium
GATTGGCGGCGATGTAAGCGAGCAGCGGCGTATATGCTACTCTGTGTGATTTGCGATAGTGGAGGGCGATGGCGACGAGGAAGATGACGCCCTGCGCTAACATGATGAAGGGATAGGCGTACTGGGTGTACAGCCCAGCAGCATTGATGAACGCCAGCGCCAAACCCCAGCGGCGATAAGGCTTAAGGCTGCTCCCGGAAGGTGAAATGGTGACGAGGCTCAAAAGTGCCC
>JAEUQZ010000885.1:241-631 GCA_016788965.1 Anaerolineae bacterium
GAGCGCGACGAAGAGAGCCGCTGTTAGACCCGCGATCGGGCTGATACGTTTGCTGCCGAGGGCAAAAGTGAATGCGATGCTGATGATGCTGGCGAAGGTTGAAAGCGCTCGCAGGGCGAACTCGGTTTCACCGACGAGCAGACGCCACAAGGCCAGCAGCCAATAATAGCCCGGAGGATGAATATCGCGGGCGGCATTAGATGCGATGCCAGCAAAGCTACGGGTGGCCTGTACATAGCTGCTGCCTTCATCGTTCCAGAAGGATTGCGCACCGAGATTATGCAGACGGAGACCGGCAGCCAGTAAGATGATGGCAAGGCCAAGCGCCATGATGACCGCATTGGCACGCCGTGGGGGTGTGGCCTTCATGAGCGGCGGCGCTCCCTCAGT
>JAEUQZ010000886.1 GCA_016788965.1 Anaerolineae bacterium
TGGTCGGGTCGACGCTTGCAAGGTTCGGCAGCATCGATGTCCTCGTCAACAATGCCGGGCTCCTCAATGCCAGGCCGCTGGCTGAAATGCCGATCGAGGTCTGGGACGAGATGATCGCGGTTCACCTGCGCGGCATGTTTCTATGCTCGCGCTTTGCCGTGCCGCACATGATCGCGCGGGGGCGGGGCTCCATCATCAACATGTCCGGCAGTTTCGGCGTCAGCGGCGCGGCGAATTTCACGCATCTGTCGGCAGCCAAGGCCGGCATGATCGGCTTCACGCAGGCGCTGGCCCGCGAGCTCGGGCCGACGGGCATCCGCGTCAACGCCATCGCCCTGGCCATCATCCAGACGGAACTGGCCGCGGGAATGACCGACGATGCGATCCGCGCGGCGGTCGCGGCCTATCCTCTGCGTCGCGCGGGAACCGTGGACGACGTCGTTCCCGCGGCGGTGTTTTTGGCAAGCGACGAGGCCGGCTATTTCACGGGACAGACGCTGTCGCCCTCCGGCGGCAGCGTGATGGTGGCGTAGGTCCTCTCGGTCGACTCATGGGCAAGGCCCGCGGATGCCCTGCGCTCACCAGACCTTGCCGAGACCGACGCTCGCGCGCATCGCGCGGTACCGGTC
>JAEUQZ010000887.1:0-244 GCA_016788965.1 Anaerolineae bacterium
TAACGGCCCATCTTCGCGCATCGGGATACCCGGCGGCGGCGCGGTCGATATTGGGCCATCTTTCTGGATGTACCCCTCGCTCGGCGATACCTGGCCGTGCGCCTGATAGAGAAACCAACTGAACGACGAATCTTCGTAGGGACGGGCTTCTGCGACCGAAGGAAGTCCCTTTAGGGGCCCGTCCGCCGCTCCCCATCACGTCCTTCCCAAACCAGCCGCACCACTCTGCCAGAACCCCCGCAGG
>JAEUQZ010000887.1:254-629 GCA_016788965.1 Anaerolineae bacterium
TTTCATCCCCCGGCGTCGCCAATCCGACTCTATCCGCCTCTGTCTTTCTTCGCGTCCTTTGCGTCTTTGCGGTTAAAATCTTCTCGTATTTCCCTAATTCCCAATCCCTAACCCCTGATCCCTATTCTCCGTATTCCTCTGCGTCCTCGGCGTCTCCGCGGTTCAACTTGTATTGGAGTTTTCGTCGTTGGGTGTGATGCTATTTCATAGGGACTTTGCGGTTAGATTTTCTGCTGGCGATGATCCACCAGCAGGCTCCCCAACAGGCGGGCGGTATTCCAGGCGTCGTCATGGCCGCGATGATGTCGCCCGTCCTGGCTGATCTGCGCCAGTTCGAGCGCCTGCGCCAAACCGACATCATGGCGCAGGCCGTGC
>JAEUQZ010000888.1 GCA_016788965.1 Anaerolineae bacterium
CACTCACCCCCGCCAACAGCGTGCGCTGGCGTGCCGTAGCCGCCAGCCGGCTGGCGCTGATGTATTCGGCATGCAGGGGGGTAGGCGCGGGTTTCTTGGCGACCGCCTGCGCCAGCCAGAGTTCCGCGTTCTTCAGGTCGTCGCCTTGCAGCAAGAAGCTGTGGTTATTCCCGTTCGCCACCCATTCATTGGCGCGGACGAGCAAACGGGTGTGCGCCCGCACATTGCTCAGGTCGGTATCCAGCGCGTTGATGAGCAGCTTGAAGGCCGCGTCGAAGTCATCCGTGTCGCGGAAGTAAATCCAGTTGTGGGTGCTGATGGCCGGGTGCATGATCTTCTGCGCGTCCATATCCAGCGTGCGATACAGCAGCGGCACAAAGCGCTTACCGCTGCTGATGGCATACTCGATCTCATTGCGGCAGACTTCCGAGCGCACCGAGTCCGGGCTGATGACGAACACAAAAGCATCCGCCTGCGCGATGCCCCCGGTTACTTCCTTCCACCAATCCGCCGTCGCCGGAATATCTTCCCAATCCACCCATGTATTGCGCTGTACGGCGGCCAGCGCCCCATGAAGCCGGACGACAAAATCTCTATCGCGCCGTGAATAGGAGATGAACACATCAG
>JAEUQZ010000889.1 GCA_016788965.1 Anaerolineae bacterium
GCCGGACTCGTTGCTGGCGAGCAGCACGGCGGCCGTCCAATCGGGATGCTGCGGGAGCCAATCGGTCAGCGAGCGGGCGACATAGGCGCGTTCTTCATCGGCGGTGAACTTGCGGCCAACCAGTTCGACGGCCTGGGGCGAGTCGGGCGGGTTGCCCTGGGGATCGCCGGGCGGCGTGGGTTCGATGTGGGGCAGTTCCAGGGGGGCGCGGGCGCGGAGTTCCGGGTTGGGATGGTCGAGCGACCAATCGACGAGGCGGTTCGCCAGTTGGATGATGCCGAGGGCGCTGCGACCGGAATTCGGCAGGGCGCGCGGCTGGACGCCGGTTTCTTTGAGGAAGCCACGGAGGAACTCCGGGCTGGCGGTGGTAAAGGTTTCGTAGATGGCCTGGTTGGGGTCGCCGACGCGCACCCAATTGCCGTCCGCGCCGACCAGCAGGCGGAGGATGTGTTCCTGGAGGCGGCTGCTGTCCTGGGCTTCATCCTCCAGGATATACGGCCAGCGGCGGCGGAGGCGCTGCAAGTAGCCATCGTCGGCTTCCAGGACGGTCAGGGCGAGGCGGATGAGGTCCTGGAAATCGACCGCGCCCCGGTAGCGCAGGCCGCGCTCGTAGGCGATGTAGATGTC
>JAEUQZ010000088.1 GCA_016788965.1 Anaerolineae bacterium
GTACTGGATTTGCCGCCGACGATGGTCACGCTGCACCTGGGCACGGCCATGCTGCTGCTGGCGGCGCTGCTGGTGGCGGCGGTGTTCGCCATGTATCGCCCGGCCGTCCGGCGGCCGTCGGATCGCGTCACGACGCTGGCTTATCTGACGGCGGCGCTGTCGCTGGTCATCATCCTGACCGGGGCGCTGGTGCGCGGCAGCGGCGCGACTCTGGCCTGCACCGATTGGCCGCTGTGCAATGGGCAGGTGATCCCGACCGGGCAGGGGCAGTTGACGCTGATTCACATGTTCCACCGTTTCTCAGTGCTGGCGTTGGGGATCAGTCTGGTCATCCTGGTGATCTTCGTGTATCGGGATCGTTCCGATGCGCGGATGCGGACGCTGGCGGCTGCTGCGCTGGTGGCTTATCTGGGGCAGGCGCTCATCGGGGCGTTGTTCGTGTGGAGCGCGGGCGCGCCGCTCTGGGGAGCCGCGCACGTCGGCATGGCGGCGACGACCTGGGCGTTGTTGGTGGCGTTATCGGCGATGGAATGGTTGGGTAGTCGGGTGAGTGAGTCGGCTGGGGAAGAATGGAAACGACGATCCGAAGTGAGTCCTTCAGCCTGAAAAGGCTGCTCCGCACCTACCTGGAACTGGCGAAGGTGCGGATTGTCCTGCTGCTGCTGTTCACCACCGTCACGGCGATGGTGATCGCCGCCGATGGAATCCCGGCGCTGCACATCCTCGTGCCGACGATCATCGGCGGGGCTTTCGCCGCGGCGGGAGCCAGCGCCATCAACCAGTACATCGACCGCGACCTGGATGGGCGCATGTCGCGCACGGCGCGGCGGCCAATCCCGTCGGGGAGGGTGGCTCCGGTCAACGCACTGCTGTTTGGCCTGGGTTTGCTGGCCTGGTCGGTGCTGATACTGGGCGTATGGGTGAATTGGCTGGCGGCATTCCTGGCGTTGATCGGTGGGCTGTATTACGTCATCCTGTATACGCTGATCCTCAAGCGGAATACGGTGGTCAACATTCTGATCGGCGGCGGAGCCGGGGCTGTGCCGGTGCTGGTCGGCTGGGCGGCTGTGACGGGGACGCTCTCGTTCCAGGCGTTCATCCTGTTCGCCATCGTTTTCTATTGGACGCCGCCGCACAGTTGGGCGCTGGCACTGCTGGTCAACAAAGACTACGCGCTCGCCAACATACCGATGATGCCGGTTGCCCGTGGCGAGGAAGTCACCCGCACGCAGATTTTGCTGTACTCGATCCAACTGCTGTTGATCACACTGCTGCCCGCGCCGTTTCGGATGCTCAACGCCCTGTATCTGATACTGGCGGTGGTGTTAGGGCTGGGGTTGATCTACAAGGCCGTCAAGCTGATTGAAATCAAGGATGGCGCGGCGGCACGCAGCACCTACAAGTATTCCACGGCTTATCTCGCGTTCCTCTTCATGGCGATGATTCTCGACCGCCTCCTGCTGTAAAGGTGGCTCCAGGACGTGACCGCTTCATCCTCGAAGTCCTCGCGCTGGCCGGTCTATCTGGTCGGCGGCCTGTTCATCCTGGTCACGCTGGGCTTCGTGATCGCCTTCACCTACGAGACTGAGGTGGAAATCGTCGCCAGCCAGCAGACTCCGCTCGCGGTCGAAGCTGATCGCTACCGCGACGCGCTTGATGCGATTCTGCCTTCGGCGGATGTGTCGCGGGGGGCGCAGTGGGTCGAGCAGTTCGGCTGCACGGTCTGTCACCGCGAAGGCGCGGCCAACAAGATCGCGCCGCCCTTCGTGGGCGTGGCCGAACGCGCGGCGACGCGCCGTTCTCCCCTGCCTGCCGATGCCTATATCTACGAATCTATCACCGATCCCACGGCTTATACCGCCCGCGATGTCAGCGGCGAGTCCGCCACTGATCCGGCGGCTGCTGAGGGCAGTGATTTCCGCGCGGCGATGCCCCAGGATTTTGCCACACGGCTGACCCCGCAGCAGATCGGCGATATCATCGCCTACCTGCTGACGCCAGACGCCCGCTGAGAGGCCGCGGACAGCCGATGTACCTGGATGCCTTCACGTTGTCCGCTCTGGTGGATGAATTCCTGGATACGCTGGTTGGCGGGCGGGTGCAGGATGTCATCGATGTCGATCCGACCGGCCTCGGCCTGGAAATCTACGCCGATAGACGCCGGCGCTACCTGTACCTCAGCGCCGACATGCAGCGCCCGCGCGTTCACGTCGTCGAAGACAAGCTGCGGCGCGGCGTGGTCAAACCGACGCAGATCGGCCTGCTGTTCCGCCGCTATGTCGAAGGCGGGATCGTCGGCCATGTCAGCCAGCCGCCCTGGGAACGCATCCTCCAGTTGGATGTTGCCGGGCCGGAGGGTGAGGTCTCGGTCATCATCGAGCCGATGGAACGCCGCAGCAATCTGCTGCTGACGCAGAACGGCATCATCCTGGACTGTATGCGGCGCGTGGGGCCGGACGAAAACCGCCACCGCCTGAGCCTGCCCGCGCACGAGTATAAACTGCCGCCGCCGCAGGCCGGCAAGCTCGACCCGACCACCGCGCAGGCCGAAGACCTGCACGGCCTGTTTGCTGCCGAAACCGATCCCAAACGCAAGACTCAGCAGGTTTTGTCGTCGCGCCTGCTGGGGGTCAGCCCGCTGTTCGCCAGGGAGATCGTCCACCGCGCGGGCGGAGACGCCAACCAGCCGGCATCGCAGGCGCAGCCGGAGTCCCTGTGGAAGGCGCTGCGGGAGTTGATCGAACCCATGCGCCAGCGCCATTGGCAGCCGGGGATTGTCGAAGGTGTGGAAGGGGTGATGGCTTTCTCGGTCTACCCGATCCAGGCGCAAACGGGCTGGCATCCGGTCGAGTCACTCAGCGCGGCCATGAGCGCCTATTACGGCGCTCCAGTCGGCGAGGACGCCTACCGTGCGGCCAAAGTCCCGGTGAAGGCGGCTCTGGATGAAGCCCTGGTCAAATTGGGAGCGCGGCTGGCCTCGCTGGACAGATCGCTGACCGACGAATCCGAGCGCGAGGCGCTGCGGAAGAGCGGCGAACTCATCCTGGCCTACCAGTATGCTATCCAGCCCGGTCAGACCGAACTCAAGGCGCAGTACGACCTTGACCAACCCGAACTGGTTATCCGTCTTGATCCGGCGTTGACTCCGCTGGAAAATGCCCAGGCATACTTCACCCGCTACGACAAAGCCAAACGCGCCTTCGACGATGTACCGCGACTGCTGGAAGCCACACGGCTGGAACTGAATCATCTCAAGCAGTTGGAGACCGATCTGGAATTCGCGGCCAGTTGGCCGGAAATCGATGAAGTCCAGCAGGCGCTCCAGGCAGGCGGTCACTGGCACGGGCAGACGACCAAGCGTATGGGCGGGGGGCAGAGCGCCCCGCTCAAAGTCGTCACGCCGGAAGGCTTCGTCATCTGGGTGGGGCGGAACAGCCGCCAGAACGAAACCGTGACCTTCAGCAAGGGCGGCGGGCAGGATGTCTGGCTGCACGCCCGCGGCATCCCCGGTTCTCATGTGGTCATCAAAACGGATGGCCGCCGCATCCCCGACGCGGTGCTGGATCGGGCGGCGGCACTGGCGGCCTATTACAGCGCCGCCCGGCACGATACCCGCGTGGCTGTGGATGTCACCCGCTGTATGGATGTTCGCAAGATCAAGGGCGCGGCTCAGGGCATGGTCACGTACCGCAACGAGCAGACCCGCATGGCTGTGCCACGCGGCGAATCCGACGAGACAGGTCAGGAGGATTGAACATGAAGGCGCATATCCATATCCCGAAACCCGGCAAGCACGTGCAACTGAGCGATTATGATCCTGAAGAAGACGGCGGCTACGACAAGGAGACCGCCCAGGCCGAAACCGATCAGCTTCAGGAACACATTTTCGACTTGCAGGAGCGGCTCTACGCGCAGGGGACGCAGGCGCTGCTGGTCGTCCTCCAGGCGATGGACACCGGCGGCAAGGATGGCGCGATCCGCAAGGTGTTCCAGGGGATCAATCCCCAGGGGGTGCGCGTCACGGCCTTCAAAGTGCCCAGCGCCGAAGAACTCGCCCATGATTTCCTCTGGCGCGTGCATCAACATGTCCCGCCCAAAGGCTGCATCGGCATCTTCAACCGCAGCCACTACGAGGATGTGCTGGTGCCCGTGGTCAACCAGATCGTCCCTCCAAAGGTTTGGAAGGGGCGCTACAACCACATCAATGCCTTCGAGCGCCTGCTGACCGAGACGGGGACGCGCGTCATCAAGTTCTACCTGCATATCGACCGCGCCGAACAGAAACGCCGCCTGGAAGAGCGTCTGGAAAATCCCGACAAGCAGTGGAAGTTCTCGATGGGCGATCTGCCCGTGCGCGAAAAGTGGGATGACTATATGCGGGCGTATGAGGACGCCATCACCGAGTGCAATACCGAGTCTGCCCCCTGGGTGATCGTCCCGGCCAACAAGAAGTGGTATCGTGATCTGGTGATCGCCCGCGCCCTGGTGGATACGCTGGAATCGATGAAGCCGGAGTTTCCGCCGCCCGAACCGGGCTTGGACAAAGTGGTCATTCCCGACTAGGTGGCCTTTAGGCGCGGCTGGCGCGGCGGGCAGCTTCCAGGACGCGCCCGACGGTGATCTCGCGCAGGCAGGGGTGATAAGCCGGATCGTCGCTGTCCCAATCCAGGATGCGGCAGGGGCGGCAGCCGATGTCGCTGGTCAGCGTGATCTGGCGCTGAGGGTCGCCCCACGGCCCGAACTCGACCGGATCAGCCGGGCCGTACAATGCCACGGTGGGCGCTCCCACGGCGGCGGCCAGGTGCAGCGGGCCGCTGTCTGGCCCCAACACGACCTTCGCTCGCTGGAACAGGGCGGCTAGCTGGCCCACGCGCGTATCGCCAGCCATGATGACCGGCGTGTGTTTCATCTGGTCGGCGATGCGCTGCGCCAGCGGGATTTCGCGGTCGCCGCCGCTGAAGACGATCCGGCCATCCAACTGCTCGGCCAGGATATCGGCCACCTTTGCCCAGTTCTCTTCCGTCCAGTGTTTGACCCAGGTTCCGGTTCCGGGGTGGATGCAGACGACGCGCTGATCGGCGTGAATGCCCCATTCTTCCAGATAACCGTCGATATAGGCACGATCCACCGGATCGACCGGGAAGTTGTAGCGCACGCGCTCCGGTGAGATCGCGCCCGTCCAGCGTTCCACCAACCGCAGGTTTTGCTGGATGGCATGTTCCGGCTGCGGCGCGATGGATTCGGTCAGGAAGGGCGTTACATCGGGATGGGCGTAACCGATCCGCTCGGCGATGCCGGCCCGCGCGGCCAGCAGCGCCCCCCACCAATGGTCGGGGCGCAGGATCACGGCGCTGCTGTAACCGATGCGCCGCAGCCATCCGGCGGCCTGCAAGACCAGTTGGTACGGCGACTTCCAGTCGGCTTTGGGCGTGCGGCTGAAGCCGGGGAAGGGCAGGGTTAGCACCTGATCGACCTCGGCATAGGCGGCCAACACATCGGCAGACCACGGGCCGACCAGCGCGTGCAGTTCGGCTTGAGGACGGGCGGCTCGCAAGGCGCGGATCGCTGGGGTGGTCAGCAGGACATCGCCCAGGTGGTCGGGGCGGATGAGCAGGATGCGTTCATGTGAGGGGAGGCGGGCCGGCCGGGTCGGGACGATGCTGGCGATGCGGAGCAGGCTGCGCCGCGCCTGATGTTTCAGCGGGATGGCGTGGAAAGCCTCGGCCATCGCCCGGTTGCGGCGGACGAGCGCCTCTCTATCCAAGGCCGATTCCCCGGTAGGCTTCCAGGAGCTTCGGGACGAGTACCGACCAGTCATAGGTCAGCTTCACATAGGCCCGGGCGGTGATGCCCTTCACCGAACGGGTTGAGGGGGATTCCAGCAGATTGACGATCTTGACGGCCATCTGTTTCGGATCATCGACGATGACCATGCACATCCGGGCATCGGCGTCCAGGCCGCTGGCGGCCGCCGAGGTCGCCACCACCGAGCAGCCCGCCGCCATCGCTTCCAGGATTTTCAGGCGCGTGCCGCTGCCCATCCGCAGCGGGGCGACGTACACGCCCGCGCTCCATAGGAATGGCCGGACATCCTTCACCCATCCGGTGATTTCCACGCTGTCCTGGTCGCGCAGTCCTTCCAGACGGGCGTGGGGCTTCTGCCCGACGACGTAGAGTTTGGCATCCGGGAGTTCGGCCTGGATGTGGGGCAGCACTTCGCGCACGAACCAGACCACCGCATCGACATTCGGGCGGTAGTCCATCTTGCCCGTGAAGACCAGCGCGTTTTCCGGCAGGTCGATGCGTTCGGTTTTGTTCGCGTACTCGGCCGCATCGATGCCATTGGGCACGACCGGAACCCGTCCATCGGGGCGATGGGCGGCCAGGATTTGCGCGTCTTCTGCCGAGACGGCCACGACCAGATCGGCCTTCTGGCACAGTTCGCGTTCGTAATTGGCGATGCGCCCCACCTGAAGATACGAGTACAGCGCGGCGGGCCAGCGGCTCCGGTCGGCGCGATCTACCTCGTAGATCACGCGCTGGAGGGCAGCCTCGGCGTTGAAAGCGTCGTAACACAGTTTGATCTGTGGATATTTCGTTCGGACTTCAGGCAGGTAGCAGGCGGCTTCGATGCCCTCGAACTGCACCAGATCGAAAGGCGTGGCGTCCAGCAGCGCGAAGAGCTGGTCGCGGAAAGCCGGACTGTAGAGCCGCCGGGCAATATCCGCCTGCCGCGACAGGATCAGGTCGCGCAGCCGTTCGGTCGTTGTCCGGCGCGGCAGCGGGACGATCACGATCTGTTGGCAGTATTTCTTCAGCGGGCTGGCTGCGGCATCGCTCGCTTCGCCGTCGTGGAAGCTGAGCAGCGTGATCTTGTGCCCGGCTTTGTGCAGCCCGCGCATCAGTCCATACACGCGCAGCGCCCCGCCTTGATGTGGCGGATAGGGCAGGCTGCCTGTGACCATCAGTATCTTCATCAGTTCGCACCCAAATGACGATAAACCCTTAACACGATTTCAGCCGTATTCGCCCAGGTGAACTCCCGGCTGCGGGCTAGTCCGTCCCGGCGCATCCGTTCACGCCAGGGGGCATCGGTCAGCGCCTTTTCCAGCGCATCGGCCAGCGCCGCCGAGTCTTCTGGCTCGACCTGCAGACCAACCTCACCGACGACTTCCGGGAGCGATGAGCGATTGCCCACTATCGGAACAGTTCCGCAGGCCATCGCTTCCAGCGCCGGGAAGCCGAAGCCCTCATAGAACGACGGCATGACCAACATACTTGCCAGATTATAGACGGCGGGCAGCGCCGCGTCCGGCACATCCTCCCGCCAGATGACCTGACTGCTCAGATCGAGCCGCTCGATATCGCGCAGCGTATCTTCATACAGCCAGCCGCGCCTGCCGACCAGCACCAGCGGCGGCGCATTCTTCATGCGATCCCTCAGCATCCGGTAGGCCGCCAGCAGGCCGGAGATATTCTTGCGCGGCTCGATGGTTCCCACGAACAGGATGAACCCATCCGGCAGGTCGAGCTTGTGCTGCCACTCTGCCAGCGCCTCCACCTCCATCGGCTGGAAGCGTTCATCCACGCCCAGCAGATGCACCGTGATTTTCTCTGCCGGGACGTTGAGCATCTCCATCAGATCGCGCTGCGTGGCGGCACTGTCCACCAGGATGTGATCGGCCTGCCGCACTGCCGCTTCGATCTGCCCATTGTAGTAGCGCCGGGCGTCGGCGGTGACGAACTGTGGGTAATGCAGAAACGTCAGGTCATGCACGGTGATGACGTGTCGCCGCGCCCCACGCAGCGGCGGGATGAAGTCCGGACTGTGCAGCAGTCCGAGCCGCAGCGGAGCCAGCTCGACCGAGAGCGCCAGCCGCTCCCAGCGGTGATGACATGGCGTCCACAGCCGCGCCTCGCCCATCCGCCGCGTGAACTTCTCACGGGATTTACGGCTGTGCAGTTCCACGTAGTCGTTGGCCGAATCCAGTGCCTCCAATGCCATCAGCAGACGGCGCATATAAGTGCTGATGCCGCCGGTGCGGTAATGGGTGAGGCGCACGTCGATTCCGATCCGCATGGTGGAGGAAGTATAACCAGCGTGCTATCAACAATCCAGCCCGCTAGGGTATAATCACCCTGTCTACGGGAGTGCATGGGGAAAACTGTGACCGCGATCATGGTCGTCGCCAATCAGAAGGGCGGCGTCGGAAAAACCACCACCGTGCTGAATCTGGCGCTGCTGCTTTCGCAGCAGGGCAGCCGCGTGCTGCTGGTCGATCTCGACCCGCAGGCCAGCCTGACGGCTGCGCTCGGCCTGGATTCCTATCGCCTCGACCGCAGCAGCTTCTCGCTGCTGATGTATCCTGAAATGACCCTGACGCGCATCATGCGGACGATCAGTTCAACCCTGGCGCTTGTCCCCGGCAGCGTCGATCTGGCCGCGGCCGCCATCAAGATGGTGCAGGAGCAGTATCCCCTGAACCGGCTGCGCGGCGTGCTGCGTCAGAGCCGCTTCACTTTCGATTACGTGCTGGTCGATACCCCCCCTGGCCTGAACGTGCTGACCGTCGCCGCACTGATCGCCGCCGACTCGGTCATCGTCCCGGCGCAGTGCAGTCACGATGCTATCCAGGGAGTTCGCGCCTTGCAGGATGTCATCGCCCGCATCCGCTCCGCCATGGGCAATCCTGATCTGAAGCTGCGCGGCGTGCTGCCCACCTTCTTCGACCCGGAAGCGGTCTACGCCCGCAAAGTCCTGGAAGAACTCCATGCCCTGCTTCCCGGTCAGGTCTTCGATACGCCCATCCCTTACGATGTCATGGTCGCGGATGCGCCCCACATGGGTAAAGCCGTGGTCGATTATGCTCCCGAAAGCCTGGGCGCGAAGGCTTACCGCCGCCTCGCCGAAGCAATCGGGTCTGCCAAAGACTGATCCGCGCTTCACAGCCATCGCGCCAGGATCGCCTGTAGCTCTCCGCTGTCCAGCATGTCTTCCAACACTTCATTGATGGCCGCCCAGGTTTCCACGCGGTTGATCCGCACCGCGCCCGCATAGAGCGCGTCGCTCACCGGAATCAGCGCCGGATTCCAACCGGGATGATCGCGCCGGAACAACCGCGCCGCCGTCGAATCGACCAGCGCGGCGTCGCTCAGGCCAAGCCGTGCCGCTTCGAGCGCGTCGTTCTGAGTCTCGTAGGGCATGGTCTCGAAAGGCGGAATCCGCCGCAGCCACAGCCGTGCTGACCGATCCGCGTCTGATCCGAACTCGAACGACAGCGCCCGGCTGCTCAGATCACTCATGGCGGTGACTGTCGGGTCGGTCGTTACCAGCACCAATCCGGCGTTGTAGTAAGGCACGGTGTAACGCACATCGTTCATCCGGCTCGGATCGATCAGCAGCGCCGAGAGCAGCAGATCGACCTGATCGACCCGCAGCGAGTCGTACAAGCCATCGAACCCCATGTTCACGAAGCGCACCGTCACACCCAGATGTGCTCCGATGGCCCTGCCGATGTCGATGTCGATGCCGTACATCTCGCGGCCGTTATCGACCCCAAACGGGGGATAGCTGGCGTCCACCCCGATCCGCAGTTCGCCATGCGGGAACAGGTCTTTCAGCGGCGGGCCTGGTCGCTCCAGCGCGACCCAGCGCAGGGCGAACAGCACCCCCGCCAGCAGCCAGACCCAGGCGGCGATGATCGTGATCGCGCTGACGATTACGGTGTTCCAGGGGCGGGCAGCCACAGCGGGGCATCCTCTTCGCGACCCAGCGCATAAGCCTGAATCGCGCTGTAGATCGGCAGCGGTTGGAAGTCTGGCGTAATCAACGTGAAGTTGTCCGGGTAGCTGCGCGTCGCGCCGGGATAGCGCAGCACCCAGATGCACAGCTTGTCCAGCCACGGCCAATGGGCTTCCGCCCAGCGGAAGGCATCGACCGTATAGGCCACCCGCAGCGAAGGCAGCACCGCCTTCGTCCAGCGGGGATGGTCGTTCCAGCCCGTTTCGGTGATGTACACCGGCTTATCCGGCGAATCGTAGCGCAACATGATGTCATGCAGCAGTTCTGCCCGCCGGAAATTGAGAGCATCCGCTGCGGGCGGCGCTTCCGGCGGATCGGTGAAGCCGTAGGTGTGCATCGCCAGCCCGTCGAAGTACGGCGCGGCTCCAGCCTGATACAGCGCCTCCAGGTAGAGCAGGTCGTTCAGCCCGTTGGGGCTGCCTGGCGGTTCCAATGTGGGAGCCAGCGGCGCGGCCAGGATGATCGCCTCCGGGTTGGCCGCTTTCACCACAGGATAGACCGTCTTCAGGAGTTTCGCATAGCCAGAGGGATCGACCGGGCGGTAGCCCCATTCAAACGACAGATTCGGCTCGTTCCAGATGATGATGTGCCGCACCTCACCGCGATAGCGGCTGGCAAACGCTGCCACGAACTCTGCAAAGTCCCCATAGGATCGTTCCGGCAAATCGTTGAGCGTGGTCGAAATATCATCCTCGGTTTGACGCGCCCACTCTGGAACCAACCCCATCCGCGCGATGACCGTCAGGCCTTGATTCTGCGCGTGCTGGATAATACGATCAAATGACTCCCAGTTGTACTCACCCGGCAGCGGCTCCGCATAGGCCCACGGGAAAAACTCGACGATAGTCGTCGCGCCCATCTCCCGCACCACTTGCAGCGACCGCTGAATCTTCCACTCGTAGACTTCGTCGATCAGGCGCGTATGCACGCAGACCATCGGCTTCTCGGTCATCACAATCTGCGGCGTGCCCATCGGCGCGCGCGGTGGGGCAGGGGCCAGCGCCCTCAGAATCATCCAGACCAGCACGATCCGCGCCAGGCGTCCCAACCCGCGCTGGAAATCGTGGGAAACTGAATGATCTCCAACCGAAATGTTCATGGTAATCTTCAATAGTACAAAAGTGCCTTGCACCGCTTGATTCTGGTTACAATCCTGTAATCCGCAAAGCCTTAAGACATCGAAAGGCTGAATCAGAAATATCGTAATTATGTAAATCCGTTATGAGTTTCACCAATGAAGCTTTTCATCAGCTACGCGAGGGTAGATAAACCAGTCTGCACGCAGATCGTGGAGATGCTCGAAGTCCACGAGGTCTGGTACGATCATCGCTTGCACGCTGGACAGAAATGGTGGGAAGAAATCCTCCGCCACCTGACGTGGTGCGATGGATTTGTTTATCTCCTCTCGCGTGAGTCGGTCGCCTCCGAATACTGTAAGCAGGAATTCGAGATCGCGCAAAGCCTCGGCAAACACATCTTCCCGGTCCTCATTCACGGTGGTACGACCATCCCGGATGCCCTCAGAGAAATCCAGCATGCCGATTTCAGCAGCGGCCTGGATGTCCGCGCCGTCAAGCAGCTCCTCAGCGCCATCTACGTCGCCGAGAAGCTGCCTCTCGCGGTCGCCGCTGGAGCCATGCCGGCCGTCACTCTGCCGCCCCAGGCCGCCCGCGCGCCGGAGGTCGATACCTCCACCGTCATCGACGAGGCCGCTGAAGCCCTGGATAATGGCGACTTCGATAAGGCTGTCTTCCTGCTCAAACGCGCCCGTGAAACCGGCTACGAACCCCGCTTCATCGACCTCAAGGCCGTCCTCCAGGAGGCCGAAATTGCCCTTGAGCGCCAGGCCTATCTCCGTGAGGCCGAGCGCGAGTACCGCCCCATCGTCGCCCTCATCAAGCGCCAGCGCACCTTCCAGTTGGGCTGCAAGGCCTTCCAGTCCTTCCGCCAATCCTTCCCGGACTATGACCCGGATGGACTGGCCGCTGTCGCTACCTCTCATCTGCTCCCGCTGCCCGATTGGTGCAGTATCAAGGCGGGTGAAGTGGTCATCGAGCGCGACAAGCGCCGCATCATCTACCATCTTGATGCCTACAAGATGAGCAAGTACCCCGTCACCAACCAGCAGTTCCAGGCGTTCGTGACGGCTGTCGATGGCTACTCCAACCCCAAGTGGTGGGAATCGACGCCGGAGATGTGCGAGTGGCACAAGCAGCATCCCGAACCGCTCGACTCGAAGTTCGCGGGTGATGACTATCCCCGCGTCAACGTCTGCTACTTCGAGGCGGTCGCCTACTGCGCCTGGCTCAGCGACAAGTCCGGCATGAAGATCACCTTACCCACCGAGCAGCAGTGGCAGCGTGCTGCTCAGGGCGACAGCGAATACCGTTACCCGTGGGGCAATCACTTCGACAAAACCCGCTGCAACACCCAGGAAGCCGCCATCCGCATGACCACCCCGGTCAACAAATACCCGCTGGGGGCCAGCCCCTACGGTGTGATGGACATGGCCGGCAACATCTGGGAATGGACGCAGACCAACCAGATGTCTCAGAAGGCCAATGGCTCCAGCCCCGCCCCGCACCTGACCTATATCGTCAAGGGCGGCTCCTACATGGGGTCGCAGGAACGCGCCCGCAACACCTTCTACTTCAAGCTTGACCCCGTCTATCGCTACCACACCATCGGCTTCCGCGTGGTCATGGGCTGACTGCCGCGAAATCACCCCTGTTTCAATACATCCTATCTGTGTTCTAATGCGAATCGATCAGTTCGAATGGCGGAGGCTGAGCCGACCAGTCCCATTCTGCCGATCAAGCAGAATTCGGACAACCGTTTGTGTTATAGTATTGCCCTAATATTAAGTTTCGCGCCTGTTCACAAACCTCAATGCTTGCACTGAGCGGAACAATCTACACTGGAGATGTTCAATTGGGTTAACTTTACCAGCGAGCATGTTCTACATGAAACCGCAGCAGATCTTATGTTTCACCGTCATCCTTGCGCTCATCGCGCTGTCCGCCTGCTCGTCCGCGCCTGCCATTCCACCGACACCCACATCCCAGCCGCTGGCGCAGCAGCTCACCATCTATAACTGGGAGGGTGGTCTTCCCCAAGAGATTCTGGACGCCTTCACTGCCGAATACGGTGTCACCATCGATTACCAAACATTCACGAGTTACGCGGAGGCCGTGAGCAACCTGGAAGCGGGAAAAGGCTATGATGTGGTCTTCATGGGAAATGACTTCATCGGCCAGATTCTAGGGACCGAGCTGCTCGCCGAACTGGACCTGAGCAATATCCCCAACATGCGTAATATCTCCGTGAACTTCCGCGACCTGAGCTACGACCCAGGCAATCTTCACAGTATTCCCTTTGGTTGGGGCACGACTGGCTTAGTCGTTCGCTCAGACCTATTCGATAAACCGGTAACCAGTTGGAACGCATTGTGGGAAGCTGAAGTCGGCAAATCCGGGATATGGGATGACCGTCGCGCGTTGATTGGACTAACGCTGCGCTCACTGGGTTTCTCGGCAAACTCCGATAAGCCTGAAGAACTCGAAGCGGCTCTCAATCGCCTGCTCGAATTGAAAGGGCGTGTTATATCCCTGGAATCCATTGACCCCTGGACTTCCGCGCCCGCCCTGGACAGCGGTCAGATCACAATTGCCCTGGGATGGGCTTATGATGGGATTGCTGGGCGTGACCTGAACCCGGCGATTGAATACGTCATCCCCCAGGAAGGCACGCTACTGTGGCTGGAGAACATGGTTATTCCGGCCAACAGCCCCAACAAGTACACTGCGGAGATGTTCATCAATTTCATGCTGCGTCCGGAAATTGCCGGACAGTACGTCAATGCGACTTTCTTCGCAGTCGCCAATGAACCGGCTAAGGCATTCATTGATCCGACCATCCTCAACGATCCGATTGTATATCCAACGCAGGAGCTGCTGACGAATGCGGAACTGCTCCTGCCGCTGTCTGCCGAAACAAAGGCGATCTATGATGCGATCTGGGATCGTTTCATGCAAGCTCCCGGGGGAATCACCTCAACAAGCAGTTTGAGGAGCCGTTACCGTGTTCAACCATAAACTAACCCTATGCGTTGCAATTGTCGCC
>JAEUQZ010000890.1 GCA_016788965.1 Anaerolineae bacterium
AACTACTAACTATTCTTCTCTCACTGACACAAACAGGCGTTTCCAACCCTGACGGCACTGACGCCATTGCCGCCAACTCCGCCACAAAAGCCCACATTCTTCCCGTGGGCAGCCCATCATGCTGCGGTCGTTGTGGCAGAAATGGCAGTGTTATGGCAGACGAATATCCTCATGATCCGGCCGATTCTCATTCTTATCGTTTCTCATCTATCTTTGCATTTTTCTATCAACTATAAACTATCAACCATTAACTTGTATGGTCCCCGTTGAGCCTCCACCCCTACCGTGTTACACTCACCAGCCAAACACCGCACTCAACGAGGCCCTGCCCATGACCACCTTCTGGGACTCCCTTCCGAATAACCGCCTGCTGGCCGAAGTCTCGCTCTGGTCGGCCCGTCTCCACAGCCTCAAAGAAGATATGAACCGCGTCGAACCCTACGTCGATCTCTACCATATCGATGTCACCGATGCCCACTTCGCTCCCGGCCTGATCTTCTTCCCTGATCTCGTCGCCGCCCTCCGCCCCTTCAGCCCCAAGCCTTTCCACGTCCACCTCATGGTCGAACGTCCCCTTTCCCTCATCGATGACTTCGCCGATGCCGGAACGGACATCATCACCATCC
>JAEUQZ010000891.1 GCA_016788965.1 Anaerolineae bacterium
GGGCGTGTCGAGGCGAATGTCCAGCCCCTGCGCCAGATGGGCGATGAGGCGGTCATAGCCGTCGAGGATGCGGAAGTCACCGCTGCCATTCGAGGTTTCGTGGATTTCGGCCAGCGCTGCCAGCGCGCTCACCTCTTCGATGCGCTCGCCCACAGCGTTGACAAACGTCCGGTCGGCATAGCGAACCTGCGACGAGTCGAAGCCCTGCCGGATGAGATAGGCGCGCAGGCTCTCATCTTGTGTGAGGGCAGCGGCGTCCAGTTCCCATAACCGTCCGATGTCATGAGGGGCGTCTTGCATGAGGCAGAGCGAACCATCCGTCAGGCGGAAAAGGGAGTCATCCGTTCGGTGCCAGTGGAGAGTGCGGAGTCCGAGTTCTCGGACGAGCAGTCACGTCGGAGCTTCGTCGCCGTGAATAAACTCAGCGCCGAATTCAACGGGGAAGTTGGCAAAGTCGTGGTTTGTGAAAACCCGCCCGCCGATGCGACCACGCGCTTCGAGAACCGTGACTGATTCACCCGCCGCCATTAAGTCGTGGGCTGCACTGAGTCCGGCGATTCCAGCGCCGATCACCATGGTAACCATAAAACACCTTACCTATGCAGAATTGCATGATCGTTCCAC
>JAEUQZ010000892.1 GCA_016788965.1 Anaerolineae bacterium
ACGATCGAGACCCCGGCCGGAAACCGCCTCGTGATCACCGACCAGGGCGGCGGCAAGGTCACGATCGAACAGGGCGGCGAGCGGGTGGACATCGCGCCGGGCACGGTCAAGCTCACCGGCTCGGGGATCGTCAGCATCGAGGCCGCCCAGGTCACGATCTCCGCCGGCCTGGTCAAGGTCGACGCCGGCCTGAGCAAGTTCTCCGGCGTCGTGCAGTGCGACACGCTGATCAGCAACGCGGTGGTGTCGACGAGCTATTCGCCGGGAGCGGGGAACCTATGGTGAGCATCGATTCCGCCCTGCGCGCCGAGCGCCCGATGCGTCCCGCCCGCGGCGCCCCCTCCGCGGCTCCCCACCAGCCGCAGGTCATCGCCCCCTTCTTCGCCGGCGAAGGCGAGGGGCTGACCCTGCATCGCTACTTCGACGAGGACTTCGTCGCGCGTTTCCTCAACGACGCCCAGGCTGGCCGGCTCACCGGGACTGCCGCGCAGCCATGGTTCCGCGCCGACCGTTTCGGCCGCTTCGGCGCCGAGCCGACCCTGCGCCTGCCCCTGCACCGCTGCTTCTACCTCGTGTGCGCCGAGGTGCGCTGCATGGCCGCAGGCGGCCCCGCCTTCGATCCG
>JAEUQZ010000893.1 GCA_016788965.1 Anaerolineae bacterium
GACGAAGGTTTTAGGGGGCATGGGTGCGTCCTGTAATCCTCGCCCCCCGCCCCCATTTCATGGCGAATGGGAGTTATGCAGGTCGATTGGGCGAGGATATGGCGTGATAGGCGAAACAATATCCTCAGTATGCCTCCGCAGGCTGAGACCTGGATGAACGTGGGCTTGCCGGAAGATTTGAACCGCAAAGTCCCTATGAAATGGCATCACACCCAATGACGAAAACCCCCATACAAATTGAACCGCCATCCCCTGACGGGGAGGCTTTGCACAGACGCCAAGATCATACGGAGAGTATGGGAAGTTTTCAGAGCAGGACGCAAACACCCGAAGAGAATTCCACCACAGAGGCACAGAGAATACAGAGATCAACCGGAGGAGGGTTTTCAGGGCAGATCAGTGTGGTGTTGCACTCGCTTGAAATGCCCCTGACAGGCTGCATGATTGGCGATGGTATCGTCCACAGGAGTACCATTGATTTGAAGAGAAGGAGATACGTACATGAACGATTTGCCACAAACTCAGGCTCATTTTCCATCTATCGAGCGAGTCGCAGCCGGTGAAGACCAGTACGGCGAATATCGCGGACTCGGCGTTAGCGCTATTGCATTCAAGGTATCTTC
>JAEUQZ010000894.1 GCA_016788965.1 Anaerolineae bacterium
GAGCGCCTACGCATCCGTCGTGATTTCGCCGCCAGGCTGGGTGAGTCGGTGCAGGTTGAAATTAACGAAGTGCCTGAAATCCCGCGTGAAAAGTCCGGCAAG
This sequence comes from Anaerolineae bacterium, assembly GCA_016788965.1. GTDB lineage: Bacteria > Chloroflexota > Anaerolineae > Aggregatilineales > Phototrophicaceae > CFX2. The sequence goes on from JAEUQZ010000894.1 coordinate 103, forward strand.
AACCGGTATGTTGTGAGCCACGTCAAGCGTTGATCGCCGCGCTGTAGTCAGTTTCGGAGGCGGCAAGAGCTGATACTCGGCTGGTTCCCTCTGGTCCCCGGGTCTGACGCCGCCGCCCGCCGATTGATCGGTCTGCTCAGGGCGGCTTACTTTTCGTGTCAATCAGCCAGCGGCTAAGCCGCGTGCTCAAAGGATTGGATGGTTTTGATGAATAAGGGATTGTCACTCGCTTTGGAGGGGATGGGTTCCCTGCTGGGAGGCAACAGCAAGCGGCTGACCGTGCTTATCTTCCATCGGGTGCTTCCCGAGGTGGATCCCTTGTCCCCCGACGAAATGCACGCCGCCCGCTTCGACGCGCTGGTCGGCACGCTCGTGCAGTTTTTCAACGTGCTGCCGATGGATGAGGCCCTGTCCCGCCTGCAAGCCGGCACCCTGCCGACGCGCTCGGTAGCCATCACCTTTGATGATGGCTACGCCGACAACTACACCATCGCCTGTCCCATCCTGCTCAAGCACGGCG
>JAEUQZ010000895.1 GCA_016788965.1 Anaerolineae bacterium
GAGCGGGAGCAGGGCCGAGTACAGGTAACGGCCCTGGAATTGCTGAAACCCCAGGTTGTAGTAGACGAAGACCCCGGCCGTGCTCAGGCCGAGCATAGCCAGGATCGCCAGCGCCCACCGCTGATCGATCGTCAGCGCCCGCGCCGAGCGCCAGAACGCCACGACCCCTGCCAGCAGAGCCGCGGCCGTCGCGACCAGCAGGATCTTGACCGTGCGCGGGTCCAGCGGCACGCCCATCCAGCCGAACTGCCCCCAAAAGCTGGTGAAGGTCGTTTGCAGACCCGCGTTCAGATACGGCGCCAGCCCGCCGGCGGACTGAATGCCGTGCGCCGTCGTCGGTTGACCGGTGACAATCTGGTTGTGATGCATGCCGCACACGAAGTCGGTCGGGCCGCAGACGACGGCGTTCCGCCCCCAGTACAACGCCCCGATCAGCAGCGCGGGCCCCATGATCGCAAGCCCGCGGCGGAACGCCGGCGCGAGACCGTCACGCTGCCAGAGCCAGAGCACCAGCCCACCCACTGCCGGGACCAGCACATACGACCAGACCTTGGTCAGGAAGGCCAGCCCCAGGATTACCGGCAGCGCCCAGGACCCGCGGCCGCGCGGCGCCGTCGACACA
>JAEUQZ010000896.1 GCA_016788965.1 Anaerolineae bacterium
AATTAAATGGTGAATTGCAGGTCAAAGGTCAGCCGCGCCGCTTCCGCTTGCCAGAAGATGCCATTCGATCTGGCATTGCCTATGTGACCGAAGACCGCAAAGGGGATGGCTTGATTTTGATTCAGGATGTGAAGCAAAACATCACGCTGGCTAATCTCAGCGCCATCTCCAACCGGGGCGTGGTGAACGGCAATGCCGAAGTGAAAGTGGCCAACGAATATAAAGGGAATCTGAACATCAAAACGCCGAGCGTGGAGCAACGCGTTTCTAATTTGAGCGGCGGCAATCAGCAGAAAGTCTGTTTATCCAAGTGGATGTTTGTGGGGCCGCAAATTTTGATTCTGGATGAGCCAACGCGCGGCATTGATGTGGGGGCCAAGTACGAAATTTATACGATTATGAATCGGCTGGTGGAGCAGGGCATGAGCATCATCATGATTTCCTCCGAACTGCCGGAAGTGCTGGGGATGAGTGACCGGATTTACATTGTGGCTTCTGGGCGCATCGCCGGTGAATTGCCGATTGAAGAAGCCACGCAAGAAAAAATCATGCATCTGGCAACCAACTGAGGAGGCCCCTGAATGTTCTTTCAAAATTTACAAAAAGTTCTGCGCCAGAATAT
>JAEUQZ010000897.1 GCA_016788965.1 Anaerolineae bacterium
GTCGTCATAAAGGTAGATCAAGCTACCGAGCTTCAAATGTCCGGCCATCGAGGCTGATTCATAGCTGACGCCTTCCATCAGATCGCCATCTGAAACGATGCCGTAAATGTGACCGTCGATCAGCTTGTAGCCGGGTTTGTTGAACCTGGCAGCGAGATGAGCCTGAGCCATCGCCATGCCGACGCCGTTGGCAAATCCTTGCCCGAGCGGGCCGGTCGTTATCTCGACGCCCGGCGTAAGGAAATTCTCAGGGTGGCCGGGCGTACGCGAATGCAGCTGGCGAAAATTTTTGATCTCATCAAGCCTGAGATCGTAGCCCGTCAGGTGAAGCAGCGAGTAGATCAGCATCGAACCATGGCCGGCGGAAAGCAGAAACCGGTCGCGGCCAAACCACTTGGGGTTCTTTGGATTGTGGCGCAGGAATTTCGTCCACAGTACATACGCAGCTGGTGCCATCCCAAGCGGCAGGCCCGGATGCCCCGAATTCGCCTTCTGGATCGCATCCAGCGAAAGCGTGCGGATGGTATTGATGCAAAGTGTGTCGATATTGATCTTTTTGGTCGGTTTGGTCGCGGTTGTCATGGATCGGATCTTTGGGTTGCTTCGTAAACACCTTGGT
>JAEUQZ010000898.1 GCA_016788965.1 Anaerolineae bacterium
CCGGCAGGAAGATTTCATTGATGACGGCGGGATCGGCTTCGACAATCTCCCACGCCATGTCCAGATTGTCGGCGCGGATGAGCAGGATGCCGCCGGAGTCATCGAGATAGGGGCCGCCTTCGATGAGGATGCCCTGCTGGTAGAGATAGCGCAGATAATCGCCATGCTCCGCCAGCGGTTGTTCTTCCATCGGCTTCCCTTTCAGCCAACCATCTCCCACCTCATAAATGACAGCGTAGGTCTTCACGTCGTGCTTAGCTCCTAGGGTTGGAATGAGCGGAGGATGCGCGCAGTGCCGGAAACGGTGTAGACACCCTGATTGGCCGGAATGAGCGCCGTTTGCCCCACTTTGAGCGTGAAAGCGGTTTCGCCCGCGCTGACTTCCGCCGAGCCTTCGATGACGGTGAGGATATGGAATTGGTCGCCGCGCGTGTCGAGGGTGATGCGCGTGCCGTTGCGCGGGTTGAGCTGGTGCAGCAGGGTGATGAAGTAAGGCGACTGCACCACATCGACCACGGGCAGCGTGTTTTCGGCTGTGTGGGCGACCGCCGGAATGGTGTCCAGATTGGCGACGGTCACACCTTTGTCGATGTGCAGTTCGCGCGGTTGTCCGTTGAGG
>JAEUQZ010000899.1:0-321 GCA_016788965.1 Anaerolineae bacterium
GCGCTCGCCCGTCAGTTGACCGGGTCGAAAGACTCGCCGCTCATTAACGACATCGTGCTTGGCCTGATCGGTTCAGTGGTCGGTGGTTTTGTCGCTGGCTTGGTTGGCATCGGCCCCGGTGCGTCTACCGGTATCGAGCGGGTCATCCTCAACCTCGTCATTTCCATTGTCGGCGCGGCCATCATCATCGTCGTCGGACGTGCCATTCGCGGTCGCCGTTAATCCAAACGACAGGCTTCAAATGGGCAGGCTTCCGTCTGCCCATCCCTTCAATGCCGCTGCCCGTCTGCCCGCAGCGCCGCGAAAAATGACCGGATGTAA
>JAEUQZ010000899.1:345-619 GCA_016788965.1 Anaerolineae bacterium
CGGCCTCCACCTCAACCCGATGATTCAACTGTGGATGCTGCACGATATTCATCACACTGCCGCCCGCGCCAGCTTTCGGATCAGTTGTCGCGTATACCAACCTCGGCAGCCGCGCCAGCACCATCGCCCCCGCGCACATCGCACAGGGTTCCAGTGTGCAGTACAGCGTCACCCCTTCCAACCGCCAGTGTCCCACTACCTGCGCCGCCTCCCGCAGTGCGATGACCTCGGCGTGTGCCGTCGGATCTTGGTCACGTTCACGGGCGTTATACCC
>JAEUQZ010000089.1 GCA_016788965.1 Anaerolineae bacterium
GACGCAGATCCCCTACTTTGAAAACCTCCCCCTGTGCGATATCGACCGGGTAGAAGGCGCGGCTCACCAGCATACCTATCAGGCTGGCGCGACCATCTTCAACGAAGGGGAAGGCTGCGCGGGCTTTTTCATTGTGCTGGACGGGCTGGTACGGATTTACCGCATGAACGCCGAGGGGCGGCTGCATACGCTCAGCCTGCTGCGCTCGCTTTCGACCTTCAACGAGGTGGCGGCCATCGATGGCGGTCGCAATCCGTTCAATGCCTCGGCCGTGACTGCGGTCGAGACGCTGGTCATCAGCCATGACCGCCTGATGCAGCTCCTGGCGAGTTCACCGGCGCTGCTCAACAATACCGTCCAGGCGTTGGCGCACCTCAACCGGGAATACATCGAACGGCTGGAAGACATGACCTTCCGCTCGATCCCCTCGCGGCTGGCAAAGCTGTTCCTCCACGAAACGACCTACGCCGACCAGATCGCCGAAGCGCCGACCACCCTCACTCAGGAAGAGATCGCCGCCATCCTGGGGACGACCCGCGAGGTCGTCGGGCGGGCGCTGCGCGGCCTGCTGAATGCCGGGCTGCTGGAAAAACGCGGCCGCTACGTCTATGTGGTGGATCGTGCCGGGCTGGAGCATCTGGCCGCGACCAACACCGTCCCCGAACTCCTGCGCCACCTGTAGCCTCCGTCTCTGTGCCCTCTGTGTCTCTGTGGTGGAATTCGCATCAGAAGTTAACCGCGCTTAAAATTCTCGAAACAGGCTGCAACTTTTCTGAAAACTGGGTTAAAAATTGGGTTCCGAATCCAACAAAAGTTCCAGACGCAACCGGAACATGGTGTTACATATTAGGTATTGTCCATTGATGCCTTTCTGAGGAGCCTCCTGAGATGACCCACATTATCACCAGCCTGTGCCTGCGCGATGGCGCTTGCGTGGAAGTCTGCCCGGTCGAATGCATCGTCCCCGGCCGCCCGGAGAACGAATGGCCGTGGTACTTCATCGATCCGGATACCTGCATCGACTGCGGCGCGTGCATCCCCGAATGCCCGTATGAGGCCATCTTCATCGAAGAAGAAGTCCCCTCGGAATACAAGATGGCCGCCGGCCAGAAGCGTATCCCCTGGGAGGGCAAGCAGGAAGTCGCCCACAATGAAGGCGATGTCGTCGATCTGACCGAAGACATCCAGTACAACTACGGCTTCTTCGCGGAAGGCCCCGGCTACGACGCGCTGAACTGAGAGTATGAGGGAGCATGATCGTGCAGTGCCGCCAGACACTAAAGTGATCTCGCTGCCGAAAAATCATGTCCACTAAAGGGACAGGGCGCAGCGCGATAGGTGACTCTGGTCATCAGAACCATCATCTTGCCCCGACCTGACCACCATGTGGTGACTGCGAAATCCCCCTCCAATGGGGGATTTTCATTTGGCTAGGACGCCTGTAAAATAGATCATATTTTCTAGGTTATGGGAGGGTTGGGACTGTGGCGGAAACATCGCTGGTGAAGAAGCTGCTCATCAAGCCGGGGAACCGGCTGCTGATCCTGAACGCGCCCGACGGCTATCCGGCGCTGCTGGGTGAACTGCCCGAAGGCGTCACCATCGATACCGCGCCGTCGTCGCTGTACGATCAGGTGCAGGTCTTCGCCTATCACAAGGCCGATCTGGATACCCGCGCCGTGGCCGCCATCCAGAGCGTGAAGCCCGGCGGCATCCTCTGGATCATGTATCCCAAGAAGTCGGGCGCGATCAAGACAGACATCAGCCGCGATGTGGGTTGGGAGAAAGTGGTGGCGGCGGGCTACGAAGGCGTCACGCAGATCGCCATCGATGCCACCTGGTCGGCGCTGCGCTTCCGCCCCTTCAGCGAGATCAAAGTCCTGACGCGGGAAAAGTACCGCAAGTAAACAAAAGGGCCGCTTGATCCTCACCCCCAACCCCTCTCCACTACGTAGAGAGGGGGCATAAGAGGTCACAAAAGTCCCCTCTCCATGAAATGGGGAGGGGATTTAGGGGTGGGGATGAAACCTCACAAATTCGACGCCCGCGGCGGCGCGCCGTATTCCCCGCTGCTGAAGACATACACATAATTGATCAGTTCGCCGTTCGAGTCCGGCTCGGCGGCGCTGAGCCACTGGAACAGCCAGCGGGCATCGCTGATGCTCAGGTTGACGCAGCCCCGGCTGCGGCGGTAGCCGAACAGATCATGCCAGTAGGTTCCGTGCAGGCTGATCGAGTCGTCGAAGTACATCACCCAGGGGACGCTCTGCAAATCGTAGGCATTGGGCGCGCCGGTCGCCCCGGACATACGGTCTACGGGCAGCCGCGCCCAGATATTGAACAGGCCGGTATTGGTCTCGGTCTTTTCCAGCCCGCTGGAGACCAGCGTGGCGAAGACGGGCTTATCGTCCTCGTAGGCGATCAGCGTTTGCTCGTAGAGATCGACCGCCGCCCAGCGCCCCGTGACCAGCATCGGGCGCAGCGCGGGCTGAATCTTGGCGACGAAGGTCTGTTTGATCCACTGGTTGGGGCCGATCATGTACCAGCGCCAGCCTTCGCTGTCATAGGCTTCAGCGAAGATATTGACCATATCGTAGCGTTCGGTCAGATAGCCGCTGGCCGCATCGCTCGGCCCGCCGGGGGTCAGCGAGGCATAGATGCCGGTCGTATCCAGCACCCAGGCGAACGGCTGGTTCCAGCCCTCCGGCAGCGTCACGCCCGTGAAGGACGACGGCTCGACGTATTTGGTGTTGGCGCGGGGAATCCACTCGCCGCCCTGGATTTGCAGCCAGTCGGGGACGCTGGTATCAACGGCGTTGACGAAGTTGAAGCCCTGCGGAATCTGCCCGATGACACTGCCGCCGGGCGCATCGAATTTGTTGACCGGATCGGGGCCAACCCGCCAGAAGCTGTACAGCGACAGCGTGGAGGTATCCAGCGGCACGGCCTCGAACTGCGGCTTGGGCGCGGCAGCCATGAGGTCCAGACATTCCTGGGGGGTGGGTTCATCTGGCACGTAGGCGCAGATTTCCGGCTCGAAGATGGGTTGGTCGGCAGGATCGGTCGTCTGGGCGGCAGCCGTGGCGCTGACCAGCAGGCCGAACACGAGGATCAGGACAAAAGCTCTCATCAGGCGCATGATCTCCCTGCAATCCGGTCATAAAACGCCGCCATGATACCACAGACCGCGCCCAATGCGGACGCCGCCTGCCTGACGATCAGGCGACGGTTTTAGCCGCGTTCACACCATTGTCCGGCGGGCAGGCCGGTGCTACGCTTAGCGCCCTGTGCTGAATGGAGCGCGGAGAAAGACCGTCATGTCCGCTCGTCCGCCGAACATCCTGTTCATCGTCCTGGATACACTGCGCCGCGACCGCCTCTCGGCTTACGGACACCGCCGCGAGACCTCGCCGCGCCTGGATGAATTCGCTGCCCGGTCGGTCGTCTACGAGCGGGCGGTGGCCCCGGCGCAGTGGACGATCCCCTCGCACGCCTCGATGTTCACCGGGCTGTATCCCAGTACGCACGGGCTGGCGCAGGCCAACGGGATGCTGCCCGCCTCCATCCCGACGCTGGCGGAACTGCTGCGCGGCGCGGGCTACCGGACCACTGCCTTCTGCAACAATCCGCTGGTCGGCGTGCTGAACAACGGCCTTCAGCGCGGCTTCGAGCGCTTCTACAACTACGCCAGCGCCGCCCCCTTCCGCCCGGTCGAGGCGCGGCGTGGACGGCTCCAGCAGCAGCTTTTGCGGCTGTTCAGGCGGCATTTCGCCCGGCCGCTGGGCAACCAGTTCGCCCACTCGGATTTTCTGTTCCGCGCCTCGCTCAATCCGGTTTTCGTCCCGCTGTGGACGCGCCTGATCAACTACAAAGGCCATACCGCCCACTCGATCACCGACCTGATCGACTTCTGGGGCGAGCATCATCGGGGCGGGGCGGAGCGACCGCTGTTCGCGTTCCTGAACCTGATGGGGTCGCACCTGCCCTATAACCCGCCGCAGGATGCCCTCGACCGGATCGCGCCGCATCTGCGCCGGGAGCCGCAAGCCTACCGCTTCATGCGCCGTTTCAATGCCGAGGCCGAACGCTGGGCCAGCCCGACCGATCCGCCGCTGGCCGATTGGGAGCAGGCGGCTTTGCAGGACTTCTACGACGCCGAGATCGCCCACCAGGACACCCACCTGGGGCGGCTGCTGGAGGCGCTGGCCGCCAGCGGGCAGATGGAAAACACGCTCATCCTGATCTGCGCCGATCACGGCGAAGGCCACGGCGATCACCGCTTCTTCGGGCACGGCTTCGTCGTCCATCAGGAATTGGTGCATGTCCCACTGGTGATCCGCCATCCCGACTGGAATAGCAGCGGGAGGCGCAGCGAGGCGGTCGTCTCGACGCGGCGCATTTTCCATACGCTGCTGGAAGCTACCAGGATCAATGCGCCGGGCATGACCACCGCCGAGACCGCCGCTCATTCGCTGCTGCGGGCAGTAGATGATGGCGCTGACCCGGATCGCGGGCTGGCGATGGCCGAGGCTTTCCCGCCGCTGACCTTCCTGAAGGTGATCGAACACCGCGCCCCGGCCTTGATCCCGCAGTTGAGTCTGCGCGGGGTGCGCCGCGCCCTCTACGAGGGAACCGACAAGCTCACTGTGATCGACCAGAAAGTGGACGCGCTCTACGATGTGGCCGCCGACCCTGCCGAAGGCCGCGACCTGGCCGCCGAGCGAGCCGGCCGCGCCGCCGAACTCCAGCGCAAACTGGCGACGCTGGTCTCCCGCGCCGAACTGCTCCAGCCTGAGCTGGCCGCTGCCGCGCCTGTGGACGACTCGGTCGTCGAACACCTGCGTGCGTTGGGCTACATCGAGTGAGGCGGCCATGATCGACACACCGCGCATCCGCGCCGTCTACGAACGCATCGAAACCGCCGCCCGCGCCTGGGAGCCGACCGTCCTCAGCCACTTCGAGGGGCAGCCCTTCAAGGCGCTGGTCGCGGCCATGCTCAGCGCCCAGACGCGCGAAGAGCATACGATGGCCGCCATGCAGAACCTGCTGCGCCTAGGGGATACCCCCTTCGATCTGCTGCGCCGCTCGGATGACCAGCTTCGCCAGGCCATCCGCCCGGTGATGTACTACGAGAGCAAGCTCGGCTATCTGCGCGACATTTGCCAGAAACTCGCTGAACGGGACGGCGTTGTGCCGTCCGACCTGGATGACCTCATGACCTTCAAGGGCGTCGGCTGGAAAGTCGCGGTGCTGACCCGTGCCACCGGCTTCGGCATCTACGACGATATTACCGTCGATGTCCATGTCGCCCGGATCAGCAAGCGGCTCGGCTGGGTCGATCCGGCCATCACCGCCCCGCCCAAGATCAACGAGGCGCTCAAAGCGGTCATGCCGCGCGATCTCTGGCCGGGCTGGAACGGCTTGATGGTGCAGTTCGGGCGGGCGGTCTGCAAACCGACCGCGCCGCAGTGCCGCCGCTGCCCGGTAGCCGATCTCTGCCCGAAGGTGGGGGTGGGCGGTTGATTGCCGCCGCGCAATCGGCTATAGTGCCAATGGATGGCGCTGCCATCCTCAGAAGTAAGGAATGCGATGATGAACAATGTGCGGAATGTGCTGCTGGTGATCGGGGCGATCCTGGTCATTATCCTCGGCATGAATATCCTTAGCACGATCATCGGCGCGGTGATCCCGATTGTCATCACGGCGCTGGCGGCGTTCGCGCTGGGGCGCTATACCGCCAACCGCAGCCTCTCCAGTCTGGCGAGCAGCGCCCGCGTGGCCGCCCCTATGATCGAGAAGGCGGCTCAGACCGTCATCGCCGTGGGGACGAAAGCCGTCGCCTCGCCGCCTGCCGAAGCGCCGAAGACCGTCCGGGTGGAGCCGCCCGCCGCCGCGCAGCCGCCGCTCAAGAACCCCGAACTGCTCGATCCCGACTTCGAGGTCAAGACGCCTGAAGAGATCGAGGCCGAAGCCAAACGGCTCGAACAGGAAGTCAGCCAGCGGGCGACAGGCTATGACGCCAAAGCCGCCATCGAAGAGCGCAAGCGGCGTTTGCTCAGCGGCAAATCCGAATGATTCAACCGCTGCTGGAAGGGTCATTGGTGCGGCTGACGCCCCTCGGTGGGGCGGATGCGCTCATCCTTTCGCGCTGGCAGCAGGACAGCGAGTACCTGCGCCTGCTGGATGCCCAACCAGCTTTCCCCAAGAACGATATGCAGATGGCCGATTGGATCCGCGACGGCCAGCGCGGGCAGGATCGCTTCCTGTTCGGCGTGCGCCTGGTCGATAGCGGCGACCTGATCGGCTTCATCGAGTTGGGGGAAATCCTCTGGACGCACCGCGCCACCTGGATCGCCATCGGCATCGGCGAGCGCGAGCATCGCGGGCACGGCTGTGGAACCGAGGCCATGTCGCTGGCGCTCGATTTCGCTTTCCGCGAACTGAATCTCCACCGCGTGCAGCTTACCGTGTTCGCCTATAACGACCGCGCCATCCGGCTCTATGAACGCCTCGGCTTCCGGCGCGAAGGCGTCTACCGCGAGTTCCTGGAACGCGACGGCCAGCGGTATGATATGCTGCTTTACGGTCTGCTCCGCCGGGAGTGGGAGGAATCATGAAGCGCCCGGACATGCCCATCCGCGAGGTGCATCACATCCAGATCACCGTCGCTGCCGCCGAGGTAGACGCGGCGCGGGCCTTTTACTGCGGCGTGCTGGGCCTGCCGGAGATTCCCAAGCCGGACTCGCTGGTGGGGCGCGGCGGCTTGTGGCTGAAGGTCGGCACGCGCGAGGTGCATGTCGGCGTCGAAGAGGGCGTGGATCGCCGCCGGACGAAAGCCCATATCGCCTATCAGGTCAGTCACCTCGACCAGTGGCTCGACTGGCTGCGCGATCACGGCGTCGAGATTGCCGAGTCTGTGCCCATCCCCGGTTATCACCGCTTCGAGTGCCGTGATCCCTTCGGCAACCGCCTCGAACTGATCGAACCCGTCGAAACGTAGAGAAGATACGCAAAACTCTGGCTCTCGGTGTCCTCTGTGTCTCTGTGGTGGAATCCGTATTGTTTTGTGATGCCATGCGGGACGACGCGCGTGCATCGCCCCGCATGATCCAACAGACTACGCCCCGTACTTGGCGAGGCGATTGGCGTGCGCCAGCGCGATCTGCATCAGTTCCGCCGCCGGGAACTGCCCCAGCGCCCCGCCCATGCACTCGCGTTCGCCGAAAGCCTGCGCCCGGTCGGGCATGTTCGTTTTCGGCGCGTACAGCAGCGTCGGCACGGGATGCCAACTGTGCGATTTGTAGGTCGCGGGCGTCGAGTGATCGCCCGTGATAATCAGCACGTCCGGTTTGGCATCCAGCAGGATCGGCAGCGCCGCATCGACTTCCTCGATGACCTTGACCTTCGCGTCGAAGTTGCCGTCCTCGCCCCGGCTGTCGGTGTATTTGATGTGGCAGAAGACGAAATCGTAATCCTTGAGGATGGCCGCCACGCGCCGGAATTCATCCTCGGCGTGGTCGTGCATGTCCGATGGGATGATGTCCATGCCGACCAACCGCGAGACGCCCTTGTACATCGGGTAGACGGCGACGCAGGCCGCCTTGAGCTTGTAGACCTCTTTGTACTTCGGCAGGGCCGGGTCCATGGCGAAGCCGCGCAGCGTGACCATGTTGGCCGGTTCATGCCCCTTGAGCAGTTTGGCCGCTTCCCCGATCCATTGGTTGATGAGCTGCGCGGTGTGTTCTGCCGCCGGAGACTGCGCCCGCGCCGCCAGCGGCGGGACGCCCGTGGCCTGCGGATCGGTATCGGCGATGTCCCCGTTCAGGCCAGGGCCGCGCAGCAGCAGCGCGAAGCGGTAATCCTGCACCGCCTCCACCTGGAGTTCTACGCCCGGCAGCTTGATCTGCTTGAGCAGTTCGACGCGCTTAGCACCTTCCTCGGTGGGGATGCGCCCCGCCCGGCGGTCGGTGATCTTGCCGTCGGCATCCACCGTGCAGAAGTTGCCGCGCACGGCCACATCGCCCGGCTCGACCACCATGCCGATGCCGGTCGCTTCCAGCACGCCGCGCCCAATCTCATACTTAAGCGGGTCGAAGCCGAACAGCCCCAGGTGGCCGGGGCCGCTGCCGGGGGTGATCCCCCGCGCCACCGGGATGCTCAGGCCGGTGCTGCCCTCGCGGGCCAGCCGATCCATGTTGGGGGTATGCGCGGTTTCCAGTTCGGTCAGGCCATCGGCGGTGCGCGGCAGCCCGCCCAGGCCATCCATCACCAGCAGGACAATTTTGCCGCCGCTGTCATGCAGCAGGTCGCGGAGGAGTTCAAAGTTCGCCATGGGGTACTCTTTCTCGTGAGTGAAACGAACTGATGCGCCTCTGTTGTATCCGCCCGCGCCGGGTGTGTCAATAGCAGCAGCTCGACTTCCTCCGCATGGTCTTGGCGTTCTTTGCGTCTGTGCGAAGCCTCTCTTTAGGGATGGCGGTTCAATTCCATCCCGGTCTTGATTGGAACGCCCCGATTACGGGTACAATGAAGGTCTGCCGTCCAATCGAAGCGCCGGATCAGACCGCATGACCGCTCCGCAATCCAAACCTGTTCCTTCGGCCACCGCCTGGGCCGCGCTGCGCTATCCCCAGTTCCGCTGGCTCTTCCTGGCGCAGTTGATCTCCATCACCGGCTCATCCATGCAGTTGGCCGCCGTCAACTGGCACGTCTGGGATTTGACCCGCAGCGAACTGGCGCTCGGTCTGGTCGGACTCGTCCGCATCGTCCCGATCATCGTCCTGTCGCTGCTGGGGGGCGTGGTCGCCGATGCGGTGGATCGCCGCAAGCTGCAAATCTACACGCAGACCGCTATGCTCGTCTTCGCGGCCATTCTCGGCCTGACCACCCTGACCGGATCGGCCTCGCTGCCGCTGATCTACCTGATGACCGCCGGGATCGCCGGAATGATCGCCTTCGACCAGCCTGCCCGCAACGCCCTGCTGCCCAGCCTCATCCCCAACCACGAACTGCCCAACGCCGTTCGCCTGAACGTCCTCATGTTCCAGATCACGGGCATGGCCGGCCCCGTCCTGGCCGGGCTGCTGCTTGGGGCGTTGGGGCCAGGACTGGCCTATACCCTCAACGCGCTCTCCTTCCTGCCCGTCATCATCGTCCTGTTCATGCTCAAGGTCGGCCCCATCCAGGACGCCCCCGGCAGCAAGCGCGAGATCAGCCTCGGCGCCATGATGGAGGGGCTGCGCTTCGTGCGCGGCGAGCGCCTGCTGTGGTCGTCCATGCTGCTCGATTTCATCGCCACCTTCTTCGCCTCGGCCATCGTCCTGCTGCCGGTCTATTCAACCGAAATCCTCAAGGTCAATGCCACCGGTTACGGCATCCTCAGCGCCGCCCCGGCCATCGGCTCGACGCTCGGCGCGCTGCTGATGGCCCAGTACGCCATCCGCGTCCGCCGCCAGGGATTGACGATGGTCGTGGCTGTCGGCGTCTTCGGCGCGGCGACCATCATTTTCGGCCTGTCATCGGTCTTCATCGTGTCGCTGCTGGCGCTGGCGCTGACCGGCTTCGCCGATGCCATCAGCACCGCCATTCGCGGCCCGCTGCGGCAGATGCTCACGCCCGATCACCTGCGCGGGCGGATGCTCTCGGTCAACATGATCTTCTTCATGGGCGGCCCGCAGTTGGGCGAATTCGAGGCTGGCGTCGTCGCGCACTTGGCCGGGCCGGTCTTCTCGGTCGTCTCCGGCGGCATCCTGACCGTGGCCGCCGTGGGTGCGATTGCCTACGCCTTCCCCGACCTGCGTGCTTACCGCGAGCAGGATGTCATCGAACGCCAGCGCGTCCTCGCCGCCCAGGGCCACACCCTATGACCGCTCTCTCTCTTTCCTCTGTGGTCTCTGTGTCTCTGTGGTGGAATTCTTCTTTTCTTTGCGCCCTTTGCGTCTGCTCCGTAAGATTTCCCACGCCCTCCGAATTTCTCTGCGTTCTCTGCGTCTCTGCGGTTAGAATTCTTCTTTACTTATCTTATCCCCTTCGTATGAACTTGGCGTTCTTGGCGTCTTGGCGGTTCAATACTTCTCCTTGTCTTTTCTCTGTGTCCTCTGTGCCTGTGTGGTGGTATTCACCATGAAGCTGCTCGTCGTCTGCGCCTCGCTCGACCTGACCCAGCCGTTCAGCGCCACGCCGGCCTGGTGGCAGCTCCTCAAAGCCTTCTATGAGATCGGCGTCGAGGTCATCGCCACGCCCTATCAAGGCCCGGCCATCGAATCCCTGTGGTGGCGCGCCGAGCCGAACCCGGCCAAGTGGCAGGGCGACGCCTTCAAATGGGCGCGGGACAGCGCCCGCCGGCTCCTCGGCCAGCCCAGCGCGATGCCAACGACTGCCGCCGCCCCGGATGAATCCGCCACCGAAAAACTCATCCGCCGCACGGTGCAAACCCTGATTACGCCCGTCTGGGCCGCCCACCTCGACCGCATCCTGCGCCGCGAGCCGGACATCGACGCCGTGCTGATCCTGACCGCGCCCATGAACCATCTGGTCGGCATCGCCGCCGAGATTCAGAGCCGCCACCGCAAGCCCGTCTTCTATTACGACGGTGATATGCCCGCCAGCCTGCCCAGCATGAGCGGCTTCGCCTCCGGCTTCCGCATCTACCAGGGCGCGGATCCCGCTGAGTACACCGCCGTCATCAGCAACAGCCAGGGTGGGGAGGCTGCCCTCAAGGCGTTGGGTGCGAAGGCCGTCCACACGGTCTTCTATGGAGCCGACCCGGATGTGTTCAGCCCGGTCGAGGTCGCCGCCCAGGACATCGATGTCCTGTTTTACGGCCACGGCCGCGAATACCGCAGCCAGTGGGTCGAGGACATGCTGGCCGAGCCATCGCGGTCGCTGCCAGAGGCGCGCTTCGCCGCCCGTGGCAAGAATCTCGGCGATCTCGGCCGCACGGCGCTGCTGCCCTATCTGAGCTTCAGCAAGCTGCGGGAATATGCCTGCCGCAGCAAGCTCAACCTGTGCATCACCCGGCAGGCCCACGCCAGCGTCCCGGCCTCCTCGTCCTCGCGGCCGTTCGAGCTGGCGAGCATGGGCTGCTGCATCGTCAGCAACCCCTACGCCGGGATCGAGACCTGGTTCGAGCCAGGTAAAGAACTCATCGTCGTCCACTCCCGCGAGGAAGCCCTCGACCGCTATCGCACCCTGCTGAACCACGACTCCGAGCGCCGCGCCATCGCCCAGGCTGCCCGCGCCCGCCTGCTGGCTGAACACACCTTCCGCCACCGCGCCCGCCAGTTCGTGGATATCTTCCGGGCGTATCTCTAGCCGGACGGCTGAACCAACGGTTCTGGTCGGTTAGCGTTCTACCAGTTGCGGACTCGCTGCACGGTGTCCATAATTTGCGTATCATCTTGATGCGCTTGAGTTATGATCACCATGCCGCATATCTTCATCAGCTACGCAAAAAAAGACACGCGCCCACTGGCTGAGGCGATCTACAATGCCCTCAACGCCATCCCCGGCCTGACAGCCTGGATGGATACGTCGCTGGAGCCGGGCAAAAGCTGGGAAGATCAAATTCAGCGCGAAATTGACCGCGCTGATTTAGTAGTGGTATTGCTCTCAGAAGACATCAATCGTGAAGAAACTGAAGACAAGGAGCGTAGTTTCGTTCTGACCGAAATTGCTTATGCAAAGCAGGTCAAGAAACAAATTGTGCCGGTGCGAGTACACAAAATCAACATACCGCTAGGATTGACGCGCATCCAGTATATCGACCTGACGGCGACGCCCAACGATCCCACCAAAGTGATCGAGGATGTTTGCAAGCGCTTCGAAATCTCCTACATCCCCTCCCCACGAGCATTCGTCAGTGTCAGTCCATCTCCAACCCCAGCCAAAGCGGTGAGCCGCGCCTTCCGTGGACGATCCGGCCTGACTTTCGGCGTCATCACGGTGTTGGTCATCGCCGTTGCGGTGGCCTTGTCCGTTTCCCGCAATAGCACTAACCCGCCCGATGTCACCCAGACTGCCGCCAGAACCGCCACCGAAGTCGCTCAGGTCGTACCTTCAGCGACCGTGACATTCACTCCCTCACCCTCGCCAACCGCCACCTCCCAGCCGACCGAAACCGTAGTGCCCATCCATACCCCATCTCCTACGGAGACACCCAGGCCGTCCGATACAGCGCAGCCCACCAGCACTCCCACGCCGCTGCCAGCGACATCGACGTTCACGCCCTCGCCGATTGTGCTGCCCACAGATGATCCTTGCCTGGGCAGGATTCATAATTCCAATTTTCCAGACTCCTCTGTGACCTACTACCGCCAGCCGCCGCACAATGCCCCGGCTCTTATTGACAGCAATACAGTAGTGCGTGTCGTCGGCCAGGATTTCATGCCCGGCGAACTTTTTTACTATAAGATCGAGTTCGGTGATCAGTCGGGTTATGTACTTGTCGAATATGTGGCGGATGTAACCCGTGATTGTCCCCACTATGTGGAACTTGAACTGTCCAGATGAATGCGAGGTGAGTCGTGAAAACCAAGTTTGTTCCCTTCGCTGTTCTGTTGTTCATGCTGGTCGCTATTCCCGTCTACGCCCAGGAGACCATCGACCGTATTCCACCCCAGGAATTGGTCTGTGGCGGGGAACTCGTAGCGGGCGAATTCACCACGGCACGACAGGAGCGGGTCTATACCATCTTCGCGCGGGCAGGTACGACCATTAGCCTTTCGATCAAGGCCATTGCCCAGCAGCCGCAGATGGTCGCACTCATCACAGATCGCACCAATTTTGGCATAACCATTAGCGCTGGCATCGCGGGTAGTGCGAATACGGCCTATAATCCACTAGGGTTACAATCAGAGATTCTGCTTAATGACATCATACTACCTGCCACTGGAGAGTATTCACTTCGAGTATTGAATTCTCTTTTTTGGTACTACGACTTCTCGACTGGCGAGTACTATGTGTCCGACCCGGATACTGCTAGAGGTGGCATCGGAGCATTCAATATCGTTCTGGAATGCATCGGCCCCGATGGGCGCCCGATCACACCTGTTGATCCCACACCGGCCCCAGAGCCAACTGCCATTTCACAACCGAGTTTTGACTTTGGTGTGCCCGCACTTCCGGCTCAGGACTTTTCGGTCGGTGTCACCCTGCCGCTTCAGCTTGATGTCGCCAACATGGGCAGCATCTCGCCCGGCTTCCAGGGCATCTTTGGCTACACCTTCACGGCCAGCGCGGGCGATATGGTGACTCTGACCTTTAACCGGGAACAGGGGAATCTCAGTCTGGGTCTGGCCGTCATTGCCGAGGACAACACCATTGCCTTCCAGTCCACGCTCGCCGGGGCATCGAACCTAACCGTTTCTTTCCCAGTTGCCGTCGCTGGAAACTACACCATCGGTGTCTACGTCACCAACATCGCTGCGCCCATCGCGCCGGAGAACACGACCTTCACCATCCAGGCAACTATTGGTTCGTAGCCAGAGCTAGCTCCTCAAGAGGGATCGAGCGACTCCAACTTCGATCCCGCAGCCCGCTTCAGCGGGCTTTCTCACTCAGCCGGACGGCTTGAGCCTCCGGCTTTTCCCCTCAAAAGAGTTACCAAAATGTCACCCTAACCGTTCCATTTTGTGCTATTGTAGAGATACGGGGATTTTAGGGGCACGGTGCATCCTGCCCACGCCCCCGCTGCACCTTCACAACCTTATGAGACGTGATTATCGCAATCGAGCGTTGTTGCAAGATTCACGGAATTGCAACTGCAACAACTGCGACAACTGCAACGAGCCAGCCTTGCATGTAAGGCATCCGGCACAGAATTGCCGTTCCGCAACTGCCGCAATTGCCGAAATTGCCGCCATTTCCGCAACAAT
>JAEUQZ010000008.1 GCA_016788965.1 Anaerolineae bacterium
GGTCCCGATGGCGGTCGCGCTCATCAGCTTTTCCAGCCGCGAGCCTGCGCACTTTGGACATTTGCCGGGGCGTTCGTCCCGGAAGAGGTGCTGGGCGGCGGGACATTCACTATCAACTGGTTCGTGGAGAACTTCGGGCCGGATACGACGCGGTTGGGGCTGCCGGTATCGCGCGAGGAAGTATTGGAACTGGCCGCGGCCAAACTGCCGCCGGGATCGCTGGGGTTGATGCTCGTGCCCTACTGGAGTACGGTCATGCCGCCGTATTGGGACCCCCGCGCGACGGGGATCACCCTCGGCTGGACGGGGGCGCACCGCAAAGAGCATTTCTACCGGGCGATCATGGAAGGCATCGCCTACGAACACCGCCTAGGGATCGAGGGGGTCGAGCGGGCGACGGGACAGCACATCGGCGAGTTCATCCTGATGGGCGGCGGATCGCGCAGCGCGTTGTGGTGCCAGATCGTGGCGGATATTTCCGGGCGGAAGGTGACGCGGGCCAGCACGACCGAGGCGACCAATCTCGGCGCGGGCATCCTGGCGGCTTACGCCGCGGGATGGTATCCCACGGTCAAAGCAGCGGCGGAGGCGATGACCTCGACCGAACGAAGCTTCGAGCCAGACGAGAAGACGCACGCGATCTATGAGCGGTTGTTCAAAGAGGTGTACATCGGATTGTTCCCGGCGCTCAAGACAGCGATTGATCGACTGTTCGATCTGACTTACGATCAGGGCAGTACAGAGTAAAGGTGGAGTATCATGCGGATTGCATTGGGCTGCGATGAGGCGGGACTGCCCCTGATGGATGTCCTGCGCCAGCATTTGAAGGACAAGGGAATCGAGGTCGCCGACTACGGCGTGCATTCAGTCGATCCGGTGGATTACCCGGATATCGCAGTAGAGGCTTCCGAGGCTGTGGCCGATGGTTCGTGCGACCGGGGCATCCTGGTGTGCGGGACGGGGATCGGCATGTGCATCACGGCCAACAAGGTTCCCGGTGTGCGGGCGGCGCTGTGCCATGACACGTATTCGGCGGAACGGGCGCGGAAGAGCAACGATGCCCAGGTGATTACGATGGGCGCGCGGGTCATCGGCACGGAACTGGCGAAGGCGATCCTGGATGTGTGGCTGGAGTCCGAATTCGCCGGAGGACGTTCGACGCCGAAGGTCGAGAAGATGAAGGCGGTCGATGAGCGCTTCCGCCAGCACCTTGAGGAAAAAGGGTGATCTATTGGGACGGGCGGCAGGTCTGATGCAATTCATGAAAATGAGGCGGATATCCAATTCGCGCCGCCAGACACTAAAGTGTCCGGTTGCCGAAAAACCATGTCCACTGAAGGGACAAAAGGCCGCGCAGTATTCGACTCTATTCATGAAAGAAATCTGCCTGCCCTTGCGATGTGATTATGATCTGTAGGGACGCCCCTACTGGTGTACAAGACTGATCTTTGTCAACCTGGGAATGCGTCGTTGGATTCATGACAGAGGGTATACCTTTGAGCTGCACAGACTGTTGTTGTCACCAGGGCGAGTCGAAACCCTGATGTATTCTGAGAACCGCGACGATCTCCTGACTCGTGTGGCATCGCTGTACTATGAGCATGATTACAGTCAGCAGCAGATCGCCGATCTGGTGAACACCTCGCGGTCGAATATCTCCCGTTTGCTCAAAGAGGCCAAGCAAAAAGGTCTCGTCGAAATCCGCATTCACAAACGCATCCCAACGGTTCCCAGCCTGGAGCGTGAGTTCCAGGATCGCTTCGGGCTGCATCAGGCCATGATCGTCGATTCGAGCATCGGTGATGGCGATGAACGGCTGGCGGCGGCGGGACAGTTGGCGGCATGGTATCTGGATGAGATTCTGCGGCCAGACAATATCCTGGCAATCGCCTGGGGGACGGGTGTGGCTGCGGCCGTCGAAGCGATGGCGATCCACCCGGTGATGCATGTCCAGGTGGTGCAGATGATCGGTTCGGTGGGGTCGAGCGTCTCGGATACGGATGGGCCTGAACTGGCGCGCAGGCTGGCGAACAAGCTGGGCGGGCAGTATCACTATCTGCACGCGCCGTTGTTCGTGGACAGCCAGACTGTGCGGGATATGTTCCTGGAACAGCCGACCATCAAATCGACGCTGGAACTGGCACGCATGGCACATGTGGCGCTGGTGGGGATCGGCACGACTGAACCGGAAGCTGCCAGCTTCCTGCGGGCCGGACACCTGACGCTCACGCAGCTTCAAGAACTGCGGGCGCAGGGAGCCATTGGCGAAAGCTCTGGCAAGCACTTCGACATCGACGGACGCGGCAACTTCGACATCAACCACCGGGTGATCGCACTGAGCCTGAACGACCTCAAGCGCATACCCTATGTGATGGCGGTCGCGTGCGGACACCTCAAGCGGCGTTCGATTCTGGGGGCGATCCGCGGCGGTTATATCAAGGCGCTGGCGACGGATTCACTCACGGCGCGGGCGGTACTGGACGAGGCCGACAAGGTCTAAATCCTCCCGCCGACTCCACTCACCTCAATTTCATGTAGGCCCAGACCGGGGCGAAACCATGCCACTGGCGGTTACGCGCGCCATCGGTGACGTTATCGACGCAGAGGTCGGTCTGAATCTCCGAACGCAAGGCCGGATCCGCATAGGTGATGCTGACGATGGGCAAACGGGAGTGGAGCCGGTCGCCTTCCAGGAGCGCGTTCGCCAGCAGGAAGGGATAACGGATGGTCATCAAGCCCTGCTGTCGATAGAAGGTGATGCCACAGGGCTGGCCGTAACGCGCCAGCAGCCAACCCACGGCCAGCGGCTGCTTCAAGGTGATGTAGATGGGGCCGATGGCAGCCGGATTGACCGAGCGGTACATCTCGGCAGTTCCGCCGGGAGCGAGTTCGACGGTCAGGCGCTTGGGGGTGAAGTCGCTGAAGCGCAGCGCGGCGTAGGTTTCGCTGGACTGCGGCCAGGCGGTCGTGCCGGGCGTGATCCCCAACAGACAAGGAACGCCCTGGCAGTGATCCAGGCTGGCCGCGCGGGGATCATCCGGCATGGCATAGGACTGTCCCCAGGCCAGCGCCGCGCCTGTGCCCATCAGCAGCATCGCCGAAAGTCCCAGCGCCAGCACCAGCAGCAGACGTGTCATGGCCTCGATCTCTACACCATATGGCAGATGGACAGTCGTGATAGGGAGAGAATGCTGCTCTCCCTATCGATGATGTGACTACAGTCCCTCGAAACGGGCCAGGGCGGAATAGGTTTCTTTCAGCGCCGGGTAGAGGCCCTGGAAGGCCGGATACAGCCGGGCGTATTCGGCAACGCCGGCCGGGTCAGGCTGGATGACATCGACTTTGCGAACCATCTGGGCGCAGGCGGCCGGGACATCTGGGTAGGCTCCAGCGCCGACGGCGGCCAGGATCGCCGCGCCGAAGGCTGAGCCTTCGTTGGTGTTGATGGTGTAGAGCGGGATGCCCATGATGTCGGTGGTGAGCTGTCGCCAGACAGTGCTGTTGGCTGCGCCGCCAGTGACGACTGCCTCGGCAGGATTGACGCCCAGCGAACGCAGTAGTTCCAACTGGTCGCGCATCCCGTAGGCGATGCCTTCCATGGCGGAGCGCACCAGATGGGCGAGGCCGTGGCGCAGCGTGAAACCGACGAACGCGCCACGGGCGAAGGGATCGGGGTGCGGGTTGCGCTCGCCCGTGAGGTAGGGCGCGAAGAGCAGGCCGAGCGATCCGCGCGGCACGCTTTCGGCCATGCGGTTGAGGTCATCGTAGCTCTGGCCGGGGGTGAATTCATCATGCACCCAGCGCAGGCCGCCTGCCGCGCTAAGCATCACGCCCATGTGCAGCCATGTGCCTGCCATCGGGCCGCAGAAGGTATGCAGGCGGCCGTCGGGTTCGGGGGCGTAGCGTTTGGCGATGGCGTGGGCGACACCAGAAGTCCCAATGGCGAGGCTCGCCATGCCCTCATCGACAACGCCCATGCCGATGGCCGCAGCAGGCTGATCGCCCGCGCCGCCGACGATGGGTGTACCGGCTTTCAGTCCGGTCTGGGCGGCAGCTTCTTCGCTGACGTAGGCGCACACATCGGGCGATTCGCACAGGTTGGGCAGCCAGGCGCGGGGGATATCGTAGGCGGCAATCAGTTCATCGTTCCAGGCGCGCGTGCCGATGTCCATCAGGCCGAAGCCGGAGGCATCAGCAACATCAGCGACGAATGCGCCGCTCAAGCGGTAGCGGACGTAATCCTTCGGCAGCAGGACGTGGGCGATGCGGGCGTAGGCATCCGGCTCGTTCTGGCGCACCCACATGATCTTGGGGGCGGTGAAGCCGGGCAGCAGGATGCTGCCGATCAGCTTGTAGAGCCGCCTGGCGCCGATCTTCTCGGTGATGGCGGCGCACTGCGCCCCGCTGCGCTGGTCGTTCCAGAGGATAGCCGGACGGACGGGTTTGCCGTCTTTATCGAGTGGGGTCAGGCCGTGCATCTGCCCGGTGAGGCCGACAGCCGCGACCTGATCCGCCGGAATCTGTTTCATCACTTCGCGGAGTGAGGCGCTGGCCGCCTGCCACCAGTTCTCCGGGTCCTGTTCCGACCAGAGCGGACGCGGAGTGGAGAGGTCGTGGGGGTGACTCTTGGAGGCGACTACCGTGCCCTGCTCGTCGATGACCAGGGCTTTGGAGGCGGTCGTGCTGACATCGATGCCGATGAAATATCTACTCATGATGGGTCCTCGTCAGAAAGGGAGATGTCCAGGGTCGTTTTCCGACGAGTCTACGGTGGGCAAGGCGAGATGTCAAACGGGTGGAAAGGGATGATTTCGACGGCTACGAGTCGTTCAACCCACCGAAAACCAGGCTCGCAGCGTCTCGCGCAGCCGGATAAAGGCTGCATCCTGGCAGCGATTCAAAGAGACCTGCTCAGCGATTTGTCGAAACAGGCTGGAGGATAACGGTTTCCTGATCTCCCGAAGCGTCTGGAGCATCGCTTTTTTCGGGTCTTGGGGCTTCACTGCATTCTGTTCGAGCAGCCCGTTTTCGCGCAACCAGACCCGGAGGTTTGTTGGAGAGTCCTTCCATCCCAGGATGGAATCAACCTGTGGTGAGTCACTCCAGACCCAGGCTTCTAATTCCGGCTGGATGATGATGATGCGGGCACGATCTTCCCAACCATTTCGCGCCAGATCCGCTTCGAGTTCAGCCTGCAATGTTTCGAGGTTATATGTTTCCCTGCCGGAACCCTGATGATCGAACAGCACCACGGCATGACGAAACTGCCGGGCGAAGGACCGCAAAAAACGGACGCATTCCGTCCGGCAGTCGGGATCGCGCCGGGGATGCACAAAGATGCTGTAGTTGAGCGACCGAATGCCAAGCCGCTTGGGGCGCAGAAGCATTCCGCTGAGTGCATTCTCCATATCTTTATCGGCGACGAGGAAGACGATATCTTTCACCGATTCGTTCATCCCAGCACCCCACTGGCGAACAGGGTGTCCAGGCTCACATCCTCCTGCCAGTTCGCCAGCGCGGGATGTTCATCACCCCGGACAATATCGGTTTCTCCCTCTGGGGTGCGGGCAAAACAAAGGATGTTCCTGGGCTGAGCGAGACTCAGCACGATGGGGGAATGCGTCGCCAGCAGCACCTGCGCCGAATAGACCGAACTCAACGATTGGTAGACCGTCTCGACTGCACGGGGATAGATGCCGTTCTCAGGCTCTTCAATCAGATAAATCCCGGTGAAATCGGGCAGGTAGGCCAGGATGGTCAACGCCAGCAGCCGCAGCGTCCCATCCGAAACTATCCACGAGGGCGCTTGCAGCCCGGTGTCATATTCGATCACGAGGTAACGGTGGCGATCTTCTGGTCGCTCCACGGTGCGGATGGCGCGGACGTCGTTCAGCGCGGTTTGCACATGCGCGATCCACTCCTGAAGTTTGTCGGGATGGTTGTGTTCGAGATTATAGATGACCCAGGGCAGGTTCGAGCCATCGGGCAAAAAGGCGCGGGGACCCTGCGGCGGGCTGGCCTTCCGCAGCGCCTCGCTGTTGAGCATGATGCGCTGAACCCCTTCGCTGATGTAACGTTTGAACTAGATTGCAGCCGGGAAGCGGGTTTCGTCTTCGGGCAAATTGGCGAGCGCGGAACGCTTTGGCCCCAATCTGAACTGGTTGTTCCATTCAGTGGTTTCGGACTTGAAATAGTCGTTGCCTGCGGCTGTTTTGTTGACGATCTTTCGCCAGCTTGCAGGAGTTCTCTTATTCTCACCGACGGTAATCCGTTCCGGCACGTCAGGGATTTCTGGGAAAGCGAGTTGATGCCTTCCGTTCGAGTTCACAGAATGGCTGATGAACCAGAGCGTTTCTGCCAGAATCGCCAGTTCATTGCTTTCTTCATCTACTCCGATGCGGAATTCGTAGCGCACATTCCTGGATGGTGAACCGGTTTCGGTTGGGACAACTGCCTCGACGGCGACTTCAAACGCATTCGAGGAACGCATCCAGGTCAGATCGCGTATATCAGGAGCGCGATCCCGGATCGTCTCCGTAACAGACTTTGCTGTGACCACCGAGGCCACCAGCGCGATCACATCCAGGAAAGAGGATTTGCCGCTGGCGTTCGGACCAATCAACACCTGAAACGGTTCCAACGACTGGCTGATGTAGCGCAGCGCCCGGTAGTTGAGGACTTCGATTCTGGTGAGCATAGGCCGTTCCCTGACTGCTGATCCTCCACTTTATTATAGCCTTTCGGTCGGCTTTGACACCCTCGGAGCAGATTATACGTACATGAATGAAGAACGGAGTCGAGACTCCGCTCGTGTATAATCAGCGTAAGTCAGGAATGAGGACGAACCCATGCGTATTATCGTACATACCGGCAAAGGCGGCGTCGGCAAGACCAGCATCTCGGCAGCGACGGCTCTGCGCTGCGCGGAGATGGGGCTGAAGACCATCGTCATCAGCACCGATACAGCCCACAGCCTGGCCGATTCTCTGGAGAAGACCATTGGCCCGGAGCCGGTGGAACTGTATCCGAACTTGTGGGCGCAGGAAGTCGATGCCCGCTACTCGATGGAGAAATACTGGGGTCTGTTCCAGAAGTACATGGTGGCGCTGTTCACCCGGCAGGGGGTCGAGGATGTCGTCGCCGAGGAAGTGACCATTCTGCCCGGCCTGGAAGAAGGCGCGCATCTGCTGTGGATCAACAAGTACGTCCAGGATAAGCAGTTCGATGTGCTGGTGGTGGATGCCGCGCCGACGGCGGAAACACTCCGGCTGCTGAGCCTGCCGGATGTGACCCGCTGGTGGTTCGAGCGCATCCTGACGCTGACGCGCGGCGTCACCAAAGTGATCCGCCCGATCAGCAAGCTGATGCGGCGCGGCGATGCCATCCCCGAAGAGGACGCCTGGACACAGGTGCAGAACCTCTTCGCCACGCTGGACACCGTGCGGCGTTTGCTGACCGACCCGGAGATGAGCAGCATCCGGCTGGTGGTCAACCCGGAGAAGATGGTCATCAAGGAAACGCAGCGCACCTACACCTACCTCAACCTGTATGGCTACGCCACCGACGCGATTCTCTGCAACCGCGTGATCCCGCCGGAAGTGAACGATCCCTACTTCAGCATGTGGAAGGCCAACCAGCAGCAAAACCTGGAATACATCCACGAGGCGTTCGGCGAACTGCCGTTGTTCAAAGCGCCGCTCTTCGGCCAGGAGGTCGGCGGGTTGGAGACACTGCGGAAGCTGGCGCAGGCGCTGTATGGGGATCAGAATCCGGCGCAGAAGTTGTTCGACGGGCGCACGCACACGATTGACAGCCAGGGCGACGGCACATTCATCCTGAACGTTCCCCTGCCCTTCGCCAGCAAAGAAGATATGGACCTGTACCGTTCGCGCGATGAACTGACGCTGCGGGTCGGCCCCTACCGGCGGAATATCGTGCTGCCCTATGCCCTCTGGGACCTGGAGATTGGCGATGCCAGATTTGAAGAGTCCAGCCTCCGAATTCGCTTCGTTCGGGACGAACGGCAGCCGCAGCGCGAACGGGCATAAGCCCGCTGCCCCGGTCGTCGAAATCGAACTAGCCGACGCCGATGACAACCTTGAACCGACTTTCCTAACGCGGCTCGACCAAGCGCCGCCATCCCGGAATGGAGCAACCGCGCCCATTCACCGGCCGCGCCATGAAGTCCACGATAAAGATATGGACGAGACCGAAGCGGCGGCTCCCGGATTGGACGTGGTTCACCGGGGGCGCTCGCTGCGGATGCAGATCCGCTTCGCGCGGACGCTGTGGTGGGCGGGTCTGCTGTTCGTCAAGGTACTGTTCTGGCATTATCTGATGCCCAGGGTGATCGGTCAGGAGCGGGTGGATCGGGGCAGCACGGGGCGCTTCGTGGTGTATGCGCGGGAATTCCGGGCCTTCGCCATCCTGATGGGCGGGGTGATGATCAAGCTGGGGCAGTTCATCTCCACCCGCGAGGATGTGCTGCCGGAAGAGATCACCCGTGAACTGGCCGGGCTGCAAGATGAAGTCCCCAGCGTGCCGAATGACCAGATTCGCAAGGTGATCGAGGCGGAACTTGGCCCGATTGGGCTGCGCTATAAGTACCTCGCGCCCGATCCCATCGCGGCGGCGTCGCTGGGCCAGGTCTACCGGGCGCAGCTCCTCGATGGCGAGAAGGTCGTGGTCAAGGTGCAGCGGCCGGGCATCCGCGAGATCGTGTATACCGATCTGGCGGCGCTGCGGATCGTGGCCTGGGTCGCCAACCAGTTCAACTTCATCCGCCGCCGGGCGGATATGGGGGCGCTGACGGAAGAATTCGGGCGGGTGCTGCTGGAGGAAATCTCCTACAGGCACGAAGCCCGCAACGCGATCCGCTTTGCCCAGATGTTTGCCGATGATCTGGGTGTCTACATCCCGCGCATCTACACGGAACATTCGACCGACTCGGTGCTGACCATCGAAGATGTCACCACCATCAAGATCAACGATTACGCCGCGCTGGAACAGGCCGGAGTCAGCCGCAAAGCGGTCGCCAAACGCCTGATGGACACCTACCTCCGGCAGGTCTTCGAGGAGCGTTTCTTCCATGCGGATCCGCATCCTGGCAACCTGTTCGTCTATCCGCTGCCGCATGAGAACGGCACGCGGATGTATGGCAAGGATGGGCGGCCGTTCTACCTGATCTTCGTCGATTTTGGCATGACGGGAACGCTGACGCCTAAGCTGGCGTCGGGACTAATCAACACGCTGATTTCTATCGTCAAGCGCGACCCCGACGGGCTGGTCAAGAGTTACGAGGAGTTGGGCTTCCTGATGCCGGGAGCCGATACCGAGCGCATCGTCGAAGCGACGAAGGCGACGTTCGATCAGGTCTGGGGCCTGAGCATGACCGAGATCAAGAGCTTCAGCTACAGCGACGCCCGCGAACTCGGCAAAGAATTCAATGACCTGCTCTACGCCATGCCCTTCCAGGTTCCCCAGGATTTCATCTACCTGGGGCGGGCGATGGGCATTCTGAGCGGCATGGCGACCAGCCTCGACCCGAACTTCAACCCCTGGCAGGAACTCGGCCCCTATGCCCAGAAGATGATCGCGCGGACGCTGCGGGAAGGCAGCGCAGGCGGCGCGTTCACCGACCCGTTGGGGCTGCCGATCATCCAGAGCCTGTTCAACGGCAACGCGCTGCAAACCCTGGCCGAAATCGGGCGGGTGTTCATCAACCGCACCGTAACTGTCCCGCAGCAGGTCGATGCGGTGCTGGGGCAGCTTGAACGCGGCGATCTGACGGTGCGCGTCACGCCGACGCCGACCTATCGCAAGCAGCTTCAACGCATCGAAACCCAAGGACGGCGCGGCACACGGGCGACCGTGTTCGCGGCGCTGCTCATCAGCGCGACGCTGTTGTACACCAATGGCGATATGACGATGGCCGTGATCGGCTATGTCGTTTCTGGCGGGCTGCTGCTGACGCTGCTGTTCGGCGGGGACTGAACCGGACGACCTGAAGCCGTCAGCGTCGGATCGGCGACGGGCAGAGCGATGCGGAAGGTGCTGCCCCGTCCCGGTTCGCTTTCGGCGGTGATGATGCCGTTATGCCGCTCGATGATCTTGCGGGCGATGGGCAGCCCCAGCCCGAAGCCGCGCGTCGAGCGGGCTTTATCCACCCGATAGAAGGTATCGAATATGCGTGGCAGGTCCTCCGGGCTGATGCCGACCCCGCTGTCGCGGATTTCCAGCACGGCGCGGGTTCCTTCCTGCCGGGTCGAGACCTGCGCCCAGCCGTTGGGCGGGGTATAGCGCAGGGCGTTGTCGATGATGTTCTGGAAGGCCTGGGCGAAGAGATCGCGCTGGACGACGACAAACACCGCTGCCTGCGAAGGCGTATAGGTCAGCCGGACGTTCTTGTCGTCGAAGCGATTGCGCGACTGCTGCAAGCGGTCGCGCAGGAAAATGTTCAACTCGATGACTTCGGGCTTCCAGGTGGTCTGCTGATCCATGCTGGTCAGCAGCACCATATCGTTGATGAGGTGGGTGATGGCATCCACCTGCGCCAGGATAGTTTCGGCGTGCTGCTTGCGCTCGATGGGGCTGGGTGATTTCTCGAACAGGTACAGCTTGGTATTGATGAGCGACAGCGGCGTGCGGAATTCGTGGGAGGCGTCGCGGATGAAGTCGGAGACGATCCGCAGCCGCTCCTGCTCGAAGCGCAGCGCCTGGGACTGCTGCTCGGCACGTTTGCGTTCGGTGATGTCGCGGACGATGGCGATGACTTCGGTGGTGCTGATCGGCGAAATCCGCATTTCGTACTGCTGTGGGCTGGAGTCCGCGTCCAGGGTGTATTCCACCGTTTCGACGGTCTGACTCCGCAGCGCCGCCCGGATGTGCAGCTCGATCTGATAGGCGACGGCCTCCGGCAGGACATCGCGGATGCGCTGGCCGAACAGCTTGCGCGAGATGCTGGCCGGCGAGGACTGCTTGGCCGGGACGACATCCAACGCCCGCCCTTCCCCATCCAGCCGATAGAGCGCGTCGGGGATGGCCGTAAGGGTGGCGCGGTTGCGCGCCTCGCTGTCCTGGAAATCGGCGAGGAGCCGCATCTGGCGGCGGCTCTCCCGGAACCAGAGTACGATGAAGATCAGCCCGGCCAGCGTCGCCATGCTCAGGACAATTTGCCCTTGACGCATCACTTCGGTCGCGCCGCTGGCGGCCATCGCCTCGCTGAAGGGAACCGACATCCCCACCACCCAGACCTGGCGGTTGACGATCAGCGGAGTCCAGGCCGCGAGTTCACGGCCAAGCAGGGAGTGCCAGACGAACCCGCCCACACCCTCGCGCCCGGCAATGACCGCGCTGACCAGCGCCTCATAGTCGGCTGCGCCCTGGGACTGCTGCTCCTCGAACAACCGGGCGATGCTCCCGCGCGAGTCTTCAGTTGAACGGATGATGCGGCCTTTGAAAAAACCTGTCGAAGGCGTAAACAGCCAGGCGCTGCCGTTCGTCAGCAGGCGCAGCGGTTCGATGAAGCTCCGTTCCACCAAGCCGGCCAGTTCGACCGCCGAACGCTCTGGATCGGCGGCCAGCATGTCGCTGGCGGTGATTTGAATGCTGGTCGCCACCGCTCGTACTATGTCCAACTGGATGTTCTGGTAGGCGGACTCGGCCGCTGTCGCCAACTGCTCCGACTGGTTCTGATAGACCAGCCAACTGAGGACAATCGGAACAATCACCAGCGCCCCGACGAGGAACGTCAGCCGCTTGCGGTAGACGGTGGGTCTGGCTTGAGGCGGGGCGGAGGGCATCACGGGCGTCATCGATTATCGGGTGCGCGTCACCTTCGTCAGGCCGATGGGTTTGTCCAGCGGATTGCCTTTCGCAGCCGCCAGGCCCATGGCGAAGACCTGCCCCGGAATGACCGCTGCAATCGGGCTGAGCCATTCCGGGAGGTTGGCGGGGAGCCGCATCGCCTTTGTCGCCCCAGCCAACACCTCGGCGTCGTCAGAGATGACCAGGCTCTCTGCACGGCGGTCGCGCACCCTTGCAAGGAACTCATGAATGGGCGCGGCTGCCCTGCCGGTTGGCGCGATGACCATGACCGGGAAGCCGGGCTGCACCACCGCCACCGGCCCATGCAGAAAATCGGCCTCGCTGTAGCCGTGCGCCGGTACGGTGCAGAGTTCCTGCACCTTCAGGCTAACTTCGATGGCTGTGCAGTAGTTGTAGCCGCGCCCGATGCCGACGAACTGGTCGATGTAGCGGTAGCGTTCTACCCAGTCCATGACACTCTCGGAATAGGCTACCGTCTGCCGCGCCAGCGCCGGAATGTGGCTCAGCCCCTCGCGCATCTCGGCAGAGTTCGTCAGTTCCGAGACCAGCATGGCAATTGCCACCAACTCGGCGGTATAGGTCTTGGTGGCGGCGACGCTTTGTTCCTCGCCCGCGTGCAGCGCCAGATGGAAATCCGCTGCCTGCGCCATCAACGAGTCCGGGTAGTTGGTGATGGACAGGGTGAGCGCACCCTGCGCCCGCGCGTCCTTGACGACCTGGGCGACATCCGGGGCCTCCCCCGACTGCGAGATGCCGATCACCAGCGCCCGCGAGAGATTGGGGGCGCTGCCGTAGAGGGTGTGGATCGAGGGGGTTGCCAGCGCGACGGCCAGCCGCGCATGGATGCCCAGCAGATATTGGGCATAGCGAGCGGCATTATCGGAAGTTCCGCGCGCGGCTATCGAGACAAAGGTCGGATTGAACTCACGGATGGCATTGACGATCCTGCGGACGTTCTCCGCTTCCTGATGCAGCAGGCGGCTCATCACCTCCGGCTGCTCGGCGATTTCCTGTTGCAGAAAGGACATAGGTTTTTCTCCGGGCTGAGTACATCGAAACCATGTTTGCCGGAGTTTATACCACGCCGCAGAAATCCCCGCCGTCAATTCATGCGCGGCTCCACAACCACTTCTCGCCGGGACGCAGCACCCGATAGGCGATACCAGACTCTTCGGCCAGCCGCGCGAATTCGGCGACATCGGCAGTGTTGAAGCTGAACAGATCGTAGTGGCAGGGAACGACCCGGCGCGGATGTACCTACCCGGCTTGTTGGCATAGAATTCTGAAAAAGCCTATAATCCTCAATCAATCTCTCGTCGAAAAGTCACTCTCAGTCCTAATACTATAATGAACCTCAACTATCAAATACTCCGCCGACTTCCGCCGCCGCTGCACTTCTGGTTACTCAAACAAAGTAATCGAATTAAGTTATCGCGAGTTGAACGAGTTCCTTGTGATCCTTCAGCACTCATTAAAGGAGTCACACCGGAACTGATTCGCAACCTTCTGGTTTCCTCAACATATGATGCCGAATGGGAAACCCTCCATGCCGAAATAGAGACCCTGAAAGGGGCCATTGGCCCAAGCTCGGTTAATTATGGGGAAAATCGTGCCCTCTATATCCTCATCAGACACTTTAACGCACATTCTGCGCTGGAAGTCGGCACCCATGTCGGCGGGTCAACCGTCCATATGGTCGCAGCGCTGAAGGCGAACAGCACACCCGAACGTGCCCCTCGAATGGTTACAGTGGACATTGTAGACCAAAACACGCCGGCGAGTTTAGCACGGCGTCTGGGAATAGCCACCCCATTAGAGAAGATCGAGCATTTCGGCGCGTCCGATTGGACACAGTTCATCCAACAACCCTCTTTAGGTTATTTGGCAGAGACTAAAGAAAAGTTCGATTTTATTTTCCTGGATGGTGACCATGCTGCTTCGGTCGTCTACCGTGAACTCCCCGCAGCTCTAGAGCGACTCAACCCGGGTGGAGTCATAATGCTTCATGATTACTATCCTGACGGCAAAGCTTTGTTCAGCGATCACAAAATAACCGCCGGCCCCTGGTTAGCTGCGAAACGCCTACAGCGCGAGGGTGCTCAGTTTCGGATTATTCCGTTAGGCTCACTGCCGTGGCCGACGAAACTGGGTTCAACCACAACCGTGTTAGCGATGGTTGTGCATACGTCGCTCCAATAGCATTGGGATATCCTTAGAATCCTCATGCATACGCTCCTCTGAAAATGGATAAGGAGATGTCTCACTACGCGGTGGGCATCCCCGCCGTCAGTTCATGCCCGGCTCCAGAGCCACTTCTCGCCGGGACGCAGCACCTTGTAAGGGATATGTGCGTCCTCGGCCAGCCGCGCGAACGCGGCGACATCGGCGGTGTTGAAGCTGAAGAGATCGTAGTGGCAGGGAACAACCAAGCGCGGATGCACCTGCCCGGCCAGAGCGACCGCTTCGGCGCTGTTCATATTACCGGGCGTACCGGGGATGCCTGCCCCGTTGATCGGCAGGAAGGCCAGATCGAGCGCGTGACCGCTCAGCCGCTCGGCCAGCCCGTCATAGGCCAGCGTATCGCCGCTGTGATAGATGCGGAGGCCGTCCACCTCGAAGATATAGCCGAGGAAGGGATAGCCCTTGTCGCCGCTGTACTCGAACTCCGGGTGTGCCGAAGGGATGCTGTGAACGGTCAGCGGCCCAACGCTGAAGGTCTCCTCCCCGCGCGTGGGGATCAGACGCTCACGCGGCAGTCCCAACCCGACGGCGTGATCGACGGCTGCCAGCGGCAGCACCAGCCGAGCGTCCGGCGATGCCCGCATCAGATCGGGCAGCGTCCCCGGATCGAGGTGATCCGAGTGGCGGTGGCTGGCGAAGACCCAGGCCGCATCGGTGATCTCGTGCCCGCGCAGGGGCGACTCGGTCATGCGGATATGCGGCTTATCGGTCTGGGCATACTTGAGAGTCAGATGCTCGGAAAGGTACAGGTCGATCCACCAGGTCGCCGAGATCGTCTTGAAGGCATAACCGCTCTGCCCCAACCACCAGACGGCGATCTGCCCTGGCTCTGGTTGCGTCGAACGGATGTCGTCGAGAAGCGCCGCGTCCTTTTGAATGGGTTCTATCATCGTGTCATCCTATGTCGGCTGCGAGGCTGCCACGCTCACTACTGTCCGTCGCGGTTCTGGGGCACGTGGCAGCGTGAAGAAAAAGGTCGCGCCCTCACCGGGTTTCCCTTCGCTGATGATCCCGACTGCGCCACCCAGCTTCTCGATGATCTCGCGCACAATCGCCAGTCCCAGCCCGTGGCCGGTGAAGCGCTGCTGCCCCAACCGCTCGAAGCGGCCAAACAGGTTCGGCTGCAATTCCGGCGAGACGCCATTGCCGTTATCCCGCACCGAGTAACGCACCATCGCTTCATCTACTACCGTCGCGCCGATAGCGATTTCGGGGGGTGAGCCGCCGTATTTGATGGCATTGCTCAGGTAGTTGGTCCAGACTTCTTCCAGCCAGATGGCATGTCCCAGCGCCGGCGGCAGCGCCCGATCCACCGTGAGGCGGGCGGCGAACTTGTCGATCATCGGCTGGAGCCGCTGCTCGACCGCGCTGACGATGGCGTTCATGTCCACCGCCTGCACGCGAATCTGCTCGCGGCGCAGTTTCGCCAGACTCAGCAGCGCGTTGACGATCCGCTCCATCGTATCGGCGGTCGTTTCGATGCGCTGGAGCAGCTTGAAATCCTCGGCGTCGATTTCGCCTTCGAGGTCGGAGACGAGCAGCGAACTATAGGCGGAAATGACTCCGATGGGATTTTTCAGATCATGCGCCACATTGCTTGCATAGGCATCCAGGTCGGCGATGAGCTTCTCGCGCTGGTCGATCTCCTTCTGGAGCGTCTGGTTGCGGAGGGTCTGCGCCTGGGCTTCCAGTTTGGCCGTCTCCAGATCGTAGACGGCGTGCAGCGTCTTCAGCCGCAGGTCAGCCTGTTCGTTGTAGACCCGCTCTTTGATCGATTGAAACTGCTCGAAGTGTTCCAGCGCCGCCTGATACTGGCCGAGCAGCTTGTGAGCGCGGGAGAGAATCTGGTGCGTTTTGTAAACATCTGGCCGGGTTTCGAGTTCGGTGAACAAGGCCAGCGCCCGTTCCAGGTGCGGCAGGGACTCCTGCGCCCGCCCCAACTCGATCAATAGCTGCCCCATTTCCCGGTGGGCCTCGCCCGCCTCGAAGCGCGAATCAGGATTGCCCAACGCAATGGTCAGCGCCTTCTGGTAATCCTCTAAAGCCTGAGCCGGCTGCTTCATCCCCGCGTGGGCGGCTCCCAACACGATCAACGCCGAGGCCGCCCCACTGGTGAAACCGGCCGCGTCCAGCAGCGTGAAGGCCTGCCGCGCCAGCTCAAGCGCCTGCTCATGCTGACCCACCCGGGTATGCAACCGCGCCGCTGTCGTCATGGTGATGGCCCGGTTGACCGAGGACACTTTCGAGGATTGGCGATCCAGTTCCATCGCCTGTTCCAGCAAAGGGATACCCTCCTGGTTGCGGTCAAGTTCGCTGTAAACCAGCGCCACATTGGTCAGCACGCCGGAGACTTTGGCATCGTCGCCGATCTCTTTACTGATCTTCAAGGCTTGCAGAAAAGCTTCCAGGGCATCGGGGCGGTTCCCGACCACATCATGATTCGCCCCCAGGATGTTCAGGGCATCCGCTTCCTGCCGGGGAAAGTGATGCAGCCGAGCCAATTCCAACCCCTGGAACGCCCGTCTGACCGAGGTCGCGTAATCCAGCGTCACATGCGCCGCCCAGGATTGATGGAGCAGCGCCATGACCGCGCCCAGCGGGTACTCGATCTTTTCCGAGAGAGTCCGTGCCTCTTCGGCCAACGTGAACACCCGCTGAGGATCGATCTCGGTGAGTTGATCGCACAGCGCATTCAACACATCGATCCGGTCACGGTCGGTGGAGGCTGCTTTGAGGCGTTCTTCCAGTTTGTGAATGTCAGGCGGCATGACGGCTTTGCTCGATCCGGTATGGGCACGGGCTTGAACGGCAATGAACAGCCTCATTATAGCGGGGTTTCGATGTGATCCTGACGATCAAATCCATCCATTTCCTCTCAAGTCTTCCTGTTTTGCGCTTGAACCGGAAAATTGCGTTACAATCTATTCACATGTGCCCCAGCGGGCACTGCGTGATCGTTTCTCAAAGCGTCGAGGAGTTCTTGAATAATGAAGAAGCTGTTGATCTTCTGTCTGCTGCTGGTTTTGACGGTCAGCGTCGCTCAGGCGCAGGATGCCGTCACCCTGACCATCGAAAGCTGGCGTAATGATGACCTGACCATCTGGCAGGACAGCATCATCCCGGCATTCGAGGCCCAGTACCCGAACATCAAGGTCGTTTTCTCGCCCGTTCCGCCGACGGAATACAACGCCGCCCTGAACGCCAAGCTCGAAGGCGGCACGGCCGGTGACCTCATCACCTGCCGTCCGTTCGATGTCTCGCTAGGTCTGTTCCAGAAGGGCTATCTGGCCTCGCTGAACGACCTGGCCGGCATGGAAAACTTCGGCGATGTCGCCAAGAGCGCCTGGATCACCGACGACGGCAGCGATGTCTTCTGCGTGCCGATGGCCTCGGTCATCCACGGCTTCATCTATAACGCCGACATGTTCGCCGAAAATGGCTGGACGGAACCCGCCACCGAATCCGAGTTCTTCGCCCTGATGGACTCGATCAAGGCCGCTGGCATCGATCCGCTGGTCATGGGAACCAAGGATCAGTGGGAATCGGCCACGATGGGCTATCAGAACATCGGCCCGAACTACTGGATGGGCGAAGAAGGTCGTCTGGGTCTGATTGCCGGGACTGCCAAGTACAACGAAGGTGGCTTCCTGGCCGCGTTCGAGGCACTGGCGAAGTGGCAGCCCTATCTGCCCGCCGGTTACGAAGCCCAGGCTTATCCGGACTCGCAGGTGATGTTTGCTACTGGTCTGGGCGCGATTTATCCCGCCGGCTCGTGGGACATCTCGACCTTCAACGCGCAGGCTGACTTCGCTCTGGGCGCGTTCAAGCCGCCGGTTCCCGATGGGCAGGACACCTGCTACATCAGCGACCACACCGACATCGCCATGGGCATGAACGCCGCCTCGGCGCATTCCGAAGAAGCACGCCTGTTCCTGGAGTGGATGACCACGCCGGAATTCGCGCAGCTGTATTCGAACGCCATCCCCGGCTTCTTCTCGCTGTCCAACTTCCCGATCACTCTGGAAGACCCGATTGCCCAGGAATTCGTGAGCTGGCGCCAGGAATGCCAGTCCACCATCCGCACCGCCTATCAGATTCTCTCGCGTGGTGAACCCAACAACGAGAACGATCTGTGGGCAGCCAGCGCCGCCGTCCTCAACGGGTCGATGACCCCGCAGGAAGCGGCCGACATGGTGCAGTCTGGCCTGGAGAAGTGGTACGAGCCGCAGATGCCCAAGTAGGGTCATGCAGCGGCGCTGAAATAGATTCAGTGAATCGCGGATTTCCTGATCCTCACCCCCCAACCCCCTCTCCATTTCATGGAAGAGGGGGAGTCATACAGACTTCTGGAAAGTGCCTTCTCCCTGCAATGAAGAAGGCACTTCGGGAACGAGATCAGTATTCATGATTCACTGAGCGTGAATTTCTATCGGGGCGGTTCGGTTGAACCGCCCCGACTCCCCTTGACCGCCCGCAGCAGTAAAAGAAAATCTTTGTCCATGAAACCGACTCGTAAACCTTTCCCCTGGCATATTGTTGTTTTTCTGGCTCCGGCACTTCTGATCTATACCGCCTTCATGATTTTCCCACTGGTGGATTCGCTGCGGCTGAGCCTGTTCGCGCCCAACAGCGCCGGGCAGGAAGTTTTCGTCGGCCTGAGCAATTACACGCGGTTGTTCACCGATGAACTCTGGGCGCCGCGACTCTGGGGCGCTCTCCGCAACAATTTCGTCTTCTTTTTGATCCACATGCTGGTGCAGAACCCGATTGCCCTGTTTCTGGCGTCGCTGCTCAGTTCGCGCTTCATCCGCGGCCGCAGCATCTACCGCACGCTGATCTTCACACCGACGGTGCTGTCGGTCGTCCTCATCGGCTTCATCTGGAAATTGATCCTCAGCCCGTTATGGGGGCGCTCCCTGTTCCAGCCGCTCGGCATCAATCCTGGCCCGCTGCTGGGTCTGCCGGAGACGGCCCTCCCCGCCATTTCGCTGATTTCGGTGTGGCAGTGGGTGGGCGTGCCCATGATGCTGTTCCTGGCCGCGCTGATCGGCATCTCCGATGAGATCATCGAGGCTGCCCGCGTCGATGGCGCGACCGGCTGGGATGTCTTCTGGCGCATCAAGCTGCCGCTCATCATGCCGACGGTGGGCATCGTCGCTGTGCTGACGTTCGTCGGCAACTTCAACGCCTTCGATCTGGTGTATACCATGCAGGGCGCGTTGGCCTCGCCGGAGTTCTCCACCGACCTGCTGGGTACGCTGTTCTACCGCACCTTCTTCGGCTTCCAGCTTCAACTGGGCAGTCCGACGATGGGCGCGACCGTGGCCGGGGTAATGTTCCTCATCATCCTGGCTGGCGTCCTCTTTTATCTATATGTCTTCCAGCGCCGCCTGCTGCGCGTCGAGAACTGACTATGACGACACTGCCTGTGCCCCGCCGCCGCCCCTCGATCCAGATCGCGCTGGCCCATGTGGCGCTGATTGCTTACACTTTCATCGCCCTTTTCCCGGTGGTTCTGGTGGTCAACAACTCCTTCAAGGAGCGCAACGCCATCTTCCGCCAGCCGTATGCGCTGCCCAACACCGAGACCTTCAGCCTGGTCGGTTACGAGACCGTCCTGGGCCGCGCCAACTTTCCCGGCTACTTCGGCAACAGCCTGATCGTCACGGTGGCGTCGCTGGTGCTGATCTTCTTCAGCGGGACGATGGCCGCCCACGCGCTGGCCGAATACGATTTTCGTGGAAACCGGCTCATCGGCCTGTACATGGCGCTGGGGATCATGGTTCCGATTCGCCTCGGCACGGTCAGCATCCTGCGCCTGATCGTCGGCCTGGGCATGGTCGATACCCTGCCAGCACTGATTCTGGTTTACACGGCCATGGGGCTGCCCCTGGCTGTCTTCGTCCTGAGCGAGTTCATGCGCCAGATTCCCCGTGACCTGAAAGACGCTGCCCGCGTCGATGGAGCCAGCGAGTACCGCATCTACCTGATGACTCTGCCGCTCATTCGTCCGGCCATCGGCACGGTCATGGTCTTCAATATGATCCCGATCTGGAACGACCTGTGGTTCCCGCTGATCCTGGCTCCATCGGAGCGCAACAAGACGATCACACTGGGGGCGCAGGTCTTCCTGGGCCAATTTGTGAGCGACTGGAACGCGGTGCTGTCTTCGCTGACGCTGGCCGCTATCCCGGTCGTGCTGCTGTACATCATCTTTTCGCGCCAGTTGATCGCTGGCCTGACCGCCGGAGCGGTCAAATAACCTGTTCGTCAGAGGAAAAGCTGCCATGTTGAAAGTGGGTCTTGTCGGCAGCGGTTTCATGGGATCGACCCATGCCGCGGCCTGGTCTACGCTTCCGGTCGAGGTTGTTGCTATTCGTTCGATTGATGACGAACGCGCCCGTCAACTGGCCGAGCGTTACCATACTCATACCGTTGACACGCTTGAAGAACTGATCGAGGCGGTCGATGTGGTGGACATCTGCACGCCGACCGATCTGCACGGTGAGATGGCGCTGCAAGCGGCCCGCGCCGGCAAGCATGTTGTCTGCGAAAAGCCGCTGGCGAGGACTTACCAGCAGGCCAAAGAGATGATCGCCGTCTGTGAAGCGGCGGGCGTGATGCTGCTGGTCGCCCATGTCGTGCGTTTCTTCCCGGAATATGCCCTGGCGAAAGCGGCCGTCGAACGCGGCGACATCGGCAAGGTGGCGGTGATGCGACTCACGCGCTGCGCTTATCATCCGCGCCTCGAGTGGTTCCTTGATCCGACTCGCTCCGGCGGCATGATCCTCGATCTGATGATCCACGACTTCGATTATGCGCGCTGGGTGGCGGGCGAGGTCGAGAGCGTCTATGTCCGCAGCGTGCGCGGCCTTGATCCCGCTGCTCCGGAAGATTACGCCGTTGCCATCCTCAAGCACACCAGCGGAGCGCTCAGCAATGTCGAAGGAGCCTGGGCGTATCCCGCCGGGATGTTCCGCACGGCGCTGGAAATCGCTGGCGATGCCGGGCTGATCGAGCATCCGGCGGGCAGTTCAGTGCCGCTGGAAATCCATATGAAGGCCGCGCCCGGCAGCGATGCTCCCGCCGTCGGCCTGCCCTCCAGTCCGCTGGCCGAAGACCCGTATACGACTCAGATCAGACATTTCTACGATCTGCTGACCGGGAAGGCGGCCGCGCCGCGCGTCACCGCCCAGGACGGTCTGGCCGCGCTGCGGATCGCGCTGGCGGGGATCGAGTCGGCGCGGCTTGGACGCCCTGTTCGCATCGAGGAGGTGCAGTGATGCGCGTCGGTATCCTCAGCTTCGCCCACCTGCACGCCGAAGGCTACCTACCCATCCTTCAGTCGATGCCCGGCGTCGAAGTCATTGGCATCGCCGATGACAACCTCGAACGCGCCCGGTACTTCGCGGCCCAGTTCAACACGCGCGTCTTCGAGACCTATGCCGCCCTCCTGTCGGAAAAACCGGATGCGGTTGTCATCTGCTCGGAGAATGCCCGCCACCGGCCGCTTGTCCAGATGGCCGCCGAAGCCGGGGCGCACATCCTGTGCGAGAAGCCGCTGGCAACCACGACCGCCGATGCCCAGGCCATCGTCGAGATCTGCCGCCGGGCGGGCGTGCAGCTCATGACGGCCTTCCCGATGCGCTTCAGCACTCCGGCGCAGGAGATCAACACCCTGATGCGCTCCGGCAAACTGGGCCGCATTTACGGCTGCAATGCCACCAATCAGGGGGCGCTGCCGGAATTCCATCAGGCCGACAACCTGCCCTTCCTGAAGCGCGACTGGTTCGTCGATAAGGCGCTGGCGGGCGGCGGCGCGATGGCCGATCACATCGTGCATCTGGCCGACCTGCTGCGCTGGTATTGGGGATCGGAAGTGACTGAGGTCTATGCCGCCTCTAACGCCATCCTGCACGCGGGCAAAGTCCAGGTGGAGACGGGTGGGCTGGTCATGCTGACCTTCGCCAACCGCGCCTTCGCCAGCATCGACTGCTCGTGGAGCAAGCCGGCCTACTATCCGACGTGGGGCGGGCTGAAACTGGAGATTGTGGCGGAGAATGGTCTGGCGGTCATGGACGCCTTCAAGCAGATCATGACCGTTTACAGCCATCGTGTTGGCCGGCCGCAGTTCGCCTATTGGGGATCGGACGCCAACGCCGGGATGCTGGCCGAGTTCATCGCGGCCTGCCGCGAGAAACGTGCCCCTACCGTCAGCGGGGAGGACGGCCTCCGCGCCGTCGAGATCGTTGAGGCGGCGTACCAGTCCGCCGAATCCGGGCAACCGGTGCGGCTGCCGGGCTAACTGCCGCCCATGTTCATGCCGTCCATCTCGGACTGACCATCGCGGCCATACATGGCGGCCAGCGCCTTCACCATCAGAGTGCGTTCGGCCTGGCTCAATTCGGCATTCGGGTGCAGCGTCAGATACAGCCGGGGCGGCATATCGTTATGGATGTGCCACTCCATGTCATCGACATCGAAGGACTCCGGCGGGTCTTCCGAGAAGTTCATCGCCCGGCGGCCTTTGTTCACTTCGCGCGTGATCATCCATGAAAACGGGGCGACGTTGGAGTACCACGGCCAGACCGTCTCATTGCTGTGACAGTCGAAGCAGGAGTTACGAACCATCCGTTCGGTCAGCGGCGAGTCCCAGGCGACCGTCGCCGTCACGGGCGGATTGGCATCGCGCTTCAGCACATCGATGAAGTTCCCCACCGGAAGAATCTGAATGACGATGAAACCGATCAGGGTGAAGGCGGCGGTTCCGACGATGATTTTGCGTACCATGATTGCCCTCGCGCATCCGCTTTAGGATCATAGTACACCTGCTTTCCAGAATCCTACTACCTGTTTTGTCCACCGATTGCCTTACGGCCCAGCGTCGATCCCTTCGCCATAGCACTCCGTCGGCGCATCGACAAAGCAGCTTTGGTTGCCTGTAGCGGTCATCTCGATCACCTGTCTATCCGGGAAGCGGGCCAGGATCGCTGCCCGAACACCCTCCCGCTGGTTATCCCAGGCCGCCACGATGGGCGTATCCAGGAATGGGCCAGTGCTGGACATCAGGCTGCCATACGAGCGCCATTTCACATCCGTCCCGCTGACGATCACCAACACCGGACGGTCATCGACTCGCCGCCGCTCCACGGCCTCGATCAGCGCCGGGCTGACCCAGTTGAAGCGGTACAGGGCCGTGACACGCGGCGTGCTGTAGGCAAACAGGCTGTATCCCAACGCGAGCGCCACCAGGACGATCACCGGCCAGCGCCCGATCCGCCGCGCCAGCCAGCCCAGCGGAATCGCGCTCAGCAACGCCAGCGCGGTGAGCGCCTCGAAGTAGTAGCGCGTGCTGTAACGCTGCGAACCGATCCAGTAGGCGATATGCAGCCCGATCAAGCCCAAGGCCACCGCCAGCAGCAGCCATGTCCAGACCGGCCGCGCATCGCCAGGGTAGGATTTCCACACCAGAAAGCCAAATGGGATCACCCACCACACCACCGCCGCGCCCATCCAGACCAGCGCGAAGTCGCGGCTCCGCAGGGTATCGACGGGCAGATTGGTCGTCAGCATGAAAGCCGCTGCTCCCACTGCCAGCCATACGCCCCACAGCCACCAGCGCCGCCCCAGCCCGATCAGCAGACCGAAGGGCAGCAGCACCCAGCTCAGGCCGGTGTTCGGCCAGTACACCGCGTCATTGCGGAGATGCTGGCGCAGCCCCGGATCGATCTGACCATCGGCTCCGAACATCGTTCCGGTTTGCCAGCCGAACAAATCGGCTGCCGTCAGCGAGAGGTCCCAGCGCGTCTGCCGGACACCTTTTTCCAGCGTGTGTCCATTGCGACCGTAGCCCTCGCCGAAGCCCACCCGGTCATAGGGCCAGGTCAGCAGATAGAGGTTCTGCCCCGGATTGCCCGTCGCGGCTGCGTTGTAGATCGGGATCAGCGTGCCCAGCCCCAGCGTCACCATCGACAGCATCACCAATCCGCGGAACAGCCGCCCGCGCTGTCTTTCGACAGTCTTCAGCAGCCAGATCAGGCTCCAGACCATGAACGGCGCGGCCAGCGCCACCGCGGCCAGCGGCCGGATCAGCAGCGTCAATCCGAGCGCGATCCCGGCCAGCAAACCCCAGCGCAACCAGTGTGGGGATCGCTCCAGGCGCCAGAAGGCATACAGGAAGAGCGTGGCCGTGCAGAGCGCCGCCGTGTGACTCATCAGCGTCCCGTTGAGGAGCAGCGCCATCGGCGAGAAGGCCGTCAGCGCCGCCGCGATCAGTCCGGTATCGGGGTCGAAGACTTCGCGCCCCAAGCGGTAGACCAGCGCGACAGTGAGGGCGCTCAGGAAGGCGTTCACCACCCAGGGCTGCCCCATCACCACACCCAGCGCCAGCAAGCCCGGCCAGCCCAACGAGTATTTGCCGAAGCGCAGTCCGTCCCGATCCGTGACGAACGGCTGCCAGAACGGCCGCGCCGGATCGGGCGACTCGATCACCATCTGCCCACGGGCCAGCACCCGCGCCTGGAACTGGTAGGCCAGTTCGTCTTCCAGGTGCGGCAGCCGCTCGAAAACGGTCCGGCTCACCAGCCCGCTCATGCCGAAGGCGAACAGGCACAGCGCCAGCACCAGCGCCGCTGTCCCGCGTCCGATCCTGGTATGGTTGGCATCTTGGCGATTCAATACGTTTTCTCTCTGCCCGGTTTCGGTTGGATGTATCCCGGCATTATACCCTGCTCATGCCCCGCCGAACTCGCACTTGGCAGAGGCGAACTGCCCTGTTTATAATGA
Source organism: Anaerolineae bacterium (assembly GCA_016788965.1). GTDB lineage: Bacteria > Chloroflexota > Anaerolineae > Aggregatilineales > Phototrophicaceae > CFX2. The sequence continues at coordinate 24,853 of JAEUQZ010000008.1, forward strand.
GAACCTTACATTCGGGCGAGATCCGGCTCGGAACCGGTTTGATTGAAGGACATTTTCGAGATGAAGGTACTCCTCATTGCCGATGTGTATAAGCAGGGTGTGGCCGGCGAAGTGGTCGATGTCGCCGATGGATATGCGCGTAATTACCTGATCCCCAAGAAGCTGGCCGTCAAGGCCACCCCCAACGAACTCAAGCGGTCGGAGAAGCTGCGCGAAACCTCAGCCGCCCGCAAGGCCGAGTTGGAAAACCGCCTGAACGACCTCGCCCGCCAGATCGACGGTGTGGAACTGGTCTTCGGACGCCGCGCCGCCAACACAGGCAAGCTGTTCGGCTCCGTCACCACCACTGAAATCGCTGAAGCCCTGAATGCCAAGACCGGCATCGACATCAACCGCCGCCGCATCAGCCAGCAGGCGCTCCGCGAAGTCGGCACGTTCATGATCCCGGTTCGCCTGGGCACGGAAACCTCGCCGATGCTCAAGGTCGTGGTCGTCCGCGAAGACGAACTCAAAGACTATCTCGCCCGGCAGCAGTCCGGCGAAGCGGCTCCGGCCCCGGTGGCTGAAGAAGAAGCCGTCGCGGTGGAAGCTGACTCGGTTCCGGCTCCCGCGGGCGAATAGACCATCCTCGATCCGGTGACGCGCAGACAGCCCCGCCCGGCCAAACCGCCGTGTACGGGGCTGTCTGTTTTTGGATGAGCAGGTCAGGTGGACTCACAGGCGCTCGGACGCTATCTGCGTGAAACCCGTGAAGCGAAGGAACTGACGCTCGAAGATGCCGAGCACGCCCTCCGCATCCGCCAGCGTACCCTCGAAGCCTTCGAGCAGGGCCAGTTCATCTTCTCGGACGCTTCGACCGTCCAGATACGCGGTTTCATCCGCAATTACGCCCGCTTCCTCGGCCTGGATGAAGACCGCGTCGTCGCTTATTACGAATCCGCTCTCCAGGAAGCCACCCATCCCCGGCGGCGGAGCAGCCGCCGACAGGGGCCATCCGCTGCCCATGTGCCGACCGCCCCGCGTCGCGTCACCGATACCAACCCGTCGCTGCCGGCCGTCCCGGTCGCGCTGGATCGTTCCACCCGCCGCCGCTCGCTGGTCAACAGCCTGTTGATGCTGCTCACCGCCACAGCTTCTATCGCGGTGATCGTCTTCGTCGTCTGGCAGCTTCTCGGCCAACCACGGCAATCTGACTCCGGTTCGAATGAAGCCGATACCAACATCCTGGGCCAGCTTCCACCGACATCGACCGTCATCCGGGTCGCGCCTACGCTGACTCCCTTTTCGACGCCCACGCCGCTCGCGCTCGTCCAGCAGAGCTTCAGCGGTTCCGGCATCATCGTCACAGTGACGATGACCCAGCGTTCGTGGCTGCGGGCTTCATCGGACGGCGTCCAGCGTTATCAGGGCATTGCCCGACCTGGCGAAATCCTGGAGTTCTCCGCCCAGGAGAACGTCACCATCAATGCCGCCAACGCGGAAGCCCTGAGCATCGTTTATAACGGGCAAGCTCAGGCGCTCTTCGGGGGGCGCGGCCAGCGCGTCGATCTGGTCTTCACACGGACAGGCGTGGATGTCAGTTCCGGCCCTGGCTTCGAGCCGACCTCGGAATTCACGGCCACGCCGCTGCCGCAGGCCAACATCGATGTTGGCGCGACCATCGCTGCCCTGACACCCTCCCCCACGCCCGGCCCCAGTCCAACGCCGACGCAGACGCTCACCCCATCGCCCACGCCTATTCCGAGCAATACCCCGATCCCCACTCCGACCGTCACGCTGACGCCTTCGGTTACGCCGACGCCCAGCGACACGCCGCCCCCTTCACTCACACCGACGCAGACGGCCGTGCTGCCGCCGCGCGTCACCCAGGAAGGGCTGCCGCCGACCAAACCGCCCGGATAAGCTGCTGCACTTCAGACCATAAGGATGCCATCATGATCGAGAAAACCGGATTCAGCCTGTCCCTGCCGCAGTGGGCTATCGACGAGATGGCGCGGCTGCCGACTCACTTCCCCACCCTGGAAGAGCGCATGGCCGCCGTGATTCGTTTCTCCCGCCTGAACTTCGAGAACGGCACGGGCGGCCCCTTCTCTGCCGGCATCTTCGAGCGCGACAGCGGCCGCCTGGTGGTGATCGGCGTGAACCGCGTGGTGGCCTCCAACTGCTCCTCGGCTCACGCGGAGATCATGGCCTTTTCGGTCGCTCAGCAGATCCTCAACACCTGGGACCTGGGCGCGCCCGATCTTCCTGCACACCAGATGGTCGTCAACTGGCGACCGTGCGCCATGTGTTACGGCGCGGTAGTCTGGTCGGGCGTGCGCTCGCTCATCACGGCGGGCAGCGGCCCGGAACTGGAAGAAATCACCGGCTTCGATGAAGGCCCTGTCCATCCCGACTGGAAGAATGAACTCAACCGCCGGGGCATCGAGGTGGTCGATAACGTCCTGCGCGATGAAGCCATCGCTGTTTACCGCGCATTCGCCAACAGCGGGGCGCTGGTGTATAACGGACGGCAGGGCAGCACGTCGTAAAGGGGCAAGATCATGCCGCAGTCGCTCCAGGCCACGCTCGATTTCCTGACCGATCTGCGCTTCAACAACTACCGCGAGTGGTTCGAGGACAACCGCAAGCGGTATGACCAGGCGCGGGCGGCGGTCGAAGCTTTGGTCGCGGAAATCATCGGCGGGTTCGGCGGTGTCGAAGACCTCGGCAAGACGACGCCGAGGGACTGCCTGTTCCGCATTCACCGGGATGTTCGCTTCAGTAAAGACAAGACGCCCTATAAGACAGCGATGGGCATCGTCATCGGGAACGGCGGGCGCAAGTCTACTGGCCGTTCCTACTATCTGCACATCGAGCCGGCCCACAGTTCGTTCATCGCTGCCGGAGTCTATGACCCCACGCCGGAGCAGCTAAAGGCTATTCGAGCGGCCATCGCGGAAGATGCGGCCCCGCTCCGCAAGATCATCGCGGAGCGGGATTTCGCCGGCTACTTTGGCGGGTTGGAAGGCGAACGCCTCAAGACCCCGCCCAAAGGCTACAGTGCCGACCATGCGGCCATCGATCTGCTTAAGCATAAGCAGTTTCTCGCCAGCCACGCCCTGACCGACGAGGACGTGCTGCGCGAGGACTTCGCCGCTCACTTCATCGCGGTCTGCGCCGCGCTCAAGCCGCTTGAAAGCTACTTCCAGGACATCTTTAGGCGGATGCCTCCAGGCTGAGGTGGTTCATATGCCCCAGGTCGTGCCGCTCGTCCTCAAGGTTCCGGTGTCCATCGTGGTGATCGGGGACACCGGATTGGAGCCGCATAGCCTGCGGGCGGTGCTGGAAAGCTTCAACTACCGCGTCGAGATTCACTGGGTTGGCTCCCGCGCGGAGGCGCTGGAAATCTTCCGAGGGGCTATCCCCACCTTCGATCATCTGATCGTCTCCTGCCACGGCGACCCGGAAGTTCCCGGCGGGGCGATCCTCGTGCCCGACGAAGACCCCATCAGCGCCGCTGACCTGACCGGACGGGTGCATCTTCCCGGCAAGACCGTCCTCAACCTGGGCTGCGGATTGGGGACACTGGAACTCGCCCGCGCATTCCTGGGTGGGGGCTGCGCGGCATATATCGGCGCGTCAGATTATGTCGAGGGAAATAGCGCCGTGTTCTTCGCCATCCACCTCTACTACTTCCTGACCACGCCCAACCGCCTCCCGCTGGGCGAAGCGATCACCCGCGCCCGCAGCTTCGATGCCGAGTGCGGCCTGTTCAACGGGTTTGTGCCGCCTGTGGAAACGGCATAGACTGAAGGGCAGAGCAAAGGAGGCCGCCATGCTCCAACTGGAAAAGCACCTGACCGTTGAAGCTCCTCTAGCCCGTGTGTGGGCCGCGCTGACCGACCGGGCCAGCATCGCTGCCTGGATGGTCGATGAGGCCGCCGAGGTCGATCTGCGCGTGGGCGGAAGGGTCGTCTTCTTCGGGGGCGAAACCACGGGTACGCTCACCGAGATTCAGCCGCAGCGCGTCCTGGAATACACCTGGCGACAGGATACCTGGACGGAGGACTGGGCGGACTCACGGGTGCGGTGGGAACTGCGGGCGCTCAGTCCCAGCGAGACGGAAATCCATCTGATCCACAGCGGTTTCCCCAACGAAGACGAGCGGGACAGCCACGACGAAGGCTGGCACTTCTACTGGCTGGAGCCGATGTGCGAGTGGCTCCTGGGGCGGTGAACCGACCTTCTTGAGCGCATGGTATACTCAGGTCGGGTTAAGATCAGGAGAAGCCCAGGATGGCCTTACCCGTCACGCGCAGCCTCAGCATGGACGAATTCGAGGCGTTCATCGCCCGGCCAGAAAACCGGGACCGGCAGCTTGAACTCATCGACGGCCAGATTGTGGAGAAAGCGATGCCGACCGACGAACACGCCTTGATCGTGGGCATTTTCCTGAGCGAACTTTACCTCATCGCCCGCAAACTGGGCATCGGGCTGCCCGGCCCGGAACATCGCTTCCGACCCCCTGACAACCAGCGCCAATCCCGGCTCCCGGATATCTCCATGATCCTTGATCCTGAAGTGCCTATCACCACGCAGGGTCAGACCGCGCGTGTGCCGGATGTGATCGTCGAGGTGAAGTCCCCGGACGATACGTTCGATGAGATGCGGCGCAAGGCGACGTTCTACATCGAGAACGGCTGCAAGCTGGTGTATCTGGTTTTTCCCCGCCCGCAGATCGTCGAGGTGTACCGCCCCAACGTCCCCTCGGAGATGCTGACCGCAGCCGACAGCCTGAGCGGTTACGAGGTGCTGCCTGGCTTCGATTTGCCAGTAGCCCGCCTGTTTCCCGCTAAACGGAGCGGGTGATCCGGTGGAGGCGTAAGGTGGCGATTCAGTGACAACTCCTGGCGTTCTGGACTGATCTCCACGGGAAGAATCCTCCGTTTTGTGGCGGAGTTGGCGGCAGTGCCGTCAGTGCCACCCACGC
>JAEUQZ010000900.1 GCA_016788965.1 Anaerolineae bacterium
AGTTCCAGGACACCAATACCGCCCAGTACGAGCTGGTGCGGCTGTTCGGCGCGCCGCAGCTGAATATCTTCGTCGTCGGCGATGAAGACCAGGGCCTCTATGCCTTTCGTGGGGCAGACTACCGCAACGTCATGGCGTTCCGGCGCGACTACCCCGGCGCGGAAGTTGTCCTGCTGGAGCAGAACTACCGCAGCACCCAGAACGTGCTGGACGTGGCGCGGGCGGTCATCGACAAGAACACCAAGCGCACCCCCAAGCACCTGTTCACCGACCGGGGCGAAGGTCCCAAGGTGATCGTACAGGAGGTCTACACCGAGGCGGACGAGGCGCAGTTCGCCGCCGAGACGATCCGCTCGCTGATGCGCAGCGACGGCTACTCGTTCCGCGATTTCGCCATCATGTACCGCACCAATGCCCAATCTCGCCCGTTTGAAGACGCCTGCGTGCAGTACAACCTCCCCTACAAGCTGGTGGGCGGCGTCGGCTTTTACAAACGGCGCGAAGTGCGCGATCTGGTCGCCTATCTGCGGGTGATCAACAACCCGAACGAGTCCGTCAGCTTCGACCGCATCGTCAACGTGCCGGGCCGGGGCATCGGCGACAAATCGCTGGCCGCCT
>JAEUQZ010000901.1 GCA_016788965.1 Anaerolineae bacterium
TAGGGCTGCTCATGTATTTTGACGCCGTAGCGGATGGACATACCGTGAAGCACAATAAGCCCGCGCCGGATATTTTTCTGTGGGTTGCCAATCGTCTGGGCGTCACACCGCAGCAGTCAGTTGTGTTCGAAGACTCCATGGCCGGAATGCAGGCCGCCATCAGCGGCGGTTTCTGGCGCGTGGGGCTGGGCGGTCAGCATGGGGAAGGGGCGCATGTGGCGCTGCCTTCGCTGGACGGCGTTACACTGGATGTGATTTTAGGCGGGCTGAGCGCTTGAGTGTTTTTGTAAATTGACTCTTGCAATGCGGTTTCGAGGTCGATATAATTTTCATCATTGCGGGCGTAATTCAGCGGTAGAATGCTTCCTTGCCAAGGAAGATGTCACGAGTTCGAATCTCGTCGCCCGCTCTAAAAGCTCTGGTAAATCGCCGGAGCTTTTTTGTTGCCTGCGCCTTGACGCTCCTACAAATCCTATGCTACAGTCAACATATCTTATCCACAAAATATACAGGAGGCGCGCCATGACTATTTTTAATCCCCACATATACATGTCATGCTTTGTGAGTGCGCCTGCTGCCGCCTAGTTTTACCTCATTTGATCCTCTGCTGAGTC
>JAEUQZ010000902.1 GCA_016788965.1 Anaerolineae bacterium
GCCATCAGGAACCCGATCCGGTTGAGGTTGGTTTCAGCGGTGGGGCGGGTCTCCACGATGCGCCCCTCGTAGATGACGCTGATGACGTCGCTGAGCGCGATGATCTCGTCCAGCTCGGACGAGACGATCAGGAGCGCGCAGCCCTGATCGCGCGCCTCCACCAGCCGCTTGTGGATGAAGGAGGCGGCGCCGACGTCCAGCCCGCGGGTGGGCTGCATGGCGATCAGCACGGTCGGGCGGCGCCACAGCGCGCGGGCCAGGATGACCTTCTGCTGGTTGCCGCCGGAGAGCTTGCGGACCTCGACCGCCGGGCTGGGGGTGCGGATATCGAAGGCCCGCGTCAGCTGCTCGGCGTGCTCGTTCATGACCTTGAACTGCCGCCAGCCCTGCTGGGCATACGGCGGGTCTTCGAAGACGTCGAGCAGCAGGTTGTCGGTAACGCTCAGCCCGAGCACCAGGCCCTCGGTGTGCCGGTTCTCGGGGATGTGCACCACCCCGGCCCGGAGGCGCTGGGCGGTGGGCTGGCTGGTGATGTCCTGATCGGCGAAGAGGATGCGGCCGCGCTCGAGCCCGCGCAGGCCCATGAGCGCCTCCACCAGCGTCTGCTGGCCGTT
>JAEUQZ010000903.1 GCA_016788965.1 Anaerolineae bacterium
GGACTTCCCCCTCGCCCTGGCCAACGTCACCAGCCGCAAGGACGGCAAGACCCTCTACAAGCCCTATGTGATGCTCGAGCGCAAGATCAGCGGGGTCGACAAGGACGGCAAGGCCTTTGAAGGCACCATCAAGGTGGCGGTCATCGGCTTCACGCCGCCGCCCATCCTGTCCTGGGACAAGCGCTGGCTCGATGGCAAGGTGGATGTGCAGGGCGTTGTTGAGGCGGCCGGCAACAGCAACAAGCTCTGCCGGCACGGCGCTGTCGAGGTCCGGCCCCCGAAACCTTGCCGTGCGCTGGAACGATCCGTCCTTGTTCAGGATGATCCCTTCATCGACAAGGGCTGCCCACGGCAGAAAATCGGCGAGCCGGGTACTGGAACGGCGGTATTCGGCAAGATTCATCATTTAAGACCTCACGTGTTGAGATGACCGGGGATGCGGAGGTGTCGGCGGATGACTTCGACAAAGTCAGGGTCGCGCTTGGCGGCCCAGACGGCGACCATGTGGCCGACGAACCAAAGCAGGAGGCCGGCGATCCAGAGGCGCAGGCCGATGCCGAGTGCAGCGGCGAGCGTGCCGTTAAGGATGGCGATGGAACGTGGCGCCCCTCCCA
>JAEUQZ010000904.1 GCA_016788965.1 Anaerolineae bacterium
TTGCTGGCGGCGTAAGCGTTGCCATCAACAGCACCTGGCCATCGTAGCCGTAGCAGACTTCGGGAGGGTCGCCAAACAGGTGAGGTTGCGGCCACTCAAGGTTGCTGATGGTGAAGCCTTCTGGCAGTTGCCAATCAACGGTGGTGGCCAAGCCCGCATCGCCGGGGTTCTTCCAGTAGATGTGCCAGCCCGAATCCATCTGCAGCCGCACGGCAATCCGAATCGGCTGCCCGGGCTGCACCGCCGTTTGCTGGGCAACAATCTCGGCATCAATATGCTTGGCAATCCGCGTAACCTTCCCCACCGCAAACAGCGGAACAGGAAGAAGGAGCAGCAACAAAAAAGCAAGCTGGAGCATGGATGGAAATGGTTAGAATTGATATGTGTGCTTCCGGCAACATGGTGACGCGCCAAACCACGCGCAAAGTGTTCCCCCCCCCTCTCTCTCTTCCTCTCTCTCTGTGCCCTCTGTGTCTCTGTGGTTCTTTCTCTTCTCTCTTCTCTCTTCTCTCTTCTCTCTTCCCTCACCCCCCCAAGCATTTATACAACCACCATTGCGGAGCCACCGGTTGCAGCATCACATAGTTTTGGCCGGAGATGTTTGGCAAGGCCA
>JAEUQZ010000905.1 GCA_016788965.1 Anaerolineae bacterium
AAGCTACGAGAAGATAATAAAAAAGAACTTCTCGATATTTTCCATAAAAATAAGCGCGACTTAGGACATGAGCACAGTATTTGGCAGGATATTCAGGCAAAGAATATTTATTCTGAAGATTTTCTATGGCAGAAAATGGAATATATTCACCAAAATCCCGTAGCAAAGGAATGGAAATTAGCAGAAAACAGGGGTGATTATATTTACTCAAGCGCTGCGTATTATGACTATGGAAAGAAATCTATAATCGAATTTACCGATATAAATGAATGGCTTATATTACCCTCTTCCGCCGGGGACGGCGGAAGGAGCATGAAATAGAAGGAGAACCTCATGCAATACACCAACCTCGGAAAAACTGGATTAAAAGTTTCGCGCCTGTGCTTGGGCATGATGACCTACGGCTCGAAGAAATGGCGCGAATGGGTGTTGGAGGAAAAGGAAGCCAGGCCTTTCGTCCAACGCGCACTGGATGCGGGCATTAACTTCTTCGACACGGCTGATGTGTATTCCCTCGGCGAGAGCGAAGTGATTACCGGCAACTTATTAAAAGGGGTCAAACGGGAAAACGTCGTTGTCGCTACAAAAGTCTTCAACCCGATGAGCGATGAGG
>JAEUQZ010000906.1 GCA_016788965.1 Anaerolineae bacterium
ATCAGGATGGTTTGCGTCACGGTTCCTCCTATGCGCCGAAGCGGGTCTTGCCGGCAACGCTGGGCTGACGGTCGTTCAACAGGTCGGACAGGGCGTTGAAGATCGTATCCGCCGATGGCGGGCATCCGGGAATGAAAACGTCCACCCGGACGACCGTATGCACCGCGCGCACAACCGGAAGCAGCGGGGGCACACCTATCGTCGGAATCTGCGGGTTGAGCATGTCAGGTTCCATGTAAGCGCGCTGCAGGACGGGTTCCGCGCCGATGGTGTTGCGCAGCGCCGGGACGTTGCCGGTGACGGCGCAGTCGCCGAGCGAGATCAGCGTTCGGGTATGCGCGCGGATGTGACGAATCTTGTCGAGATCAGCCTGGTTGCTGACCGAGCCTTCGATCAGCGTGATGTCCACCGACTCCGGGAAATCCTTGCGGTCCACCAGCGGGCTGTAGACCAACTCGATCATGTCGGCGATATCCAGCAGGCGGTGATCGATGTCGAGGAACGACATATGGCAGCCGGAACACCCGTCAAGCCAGACGGTGGCAATCGTCTTCCGCGTCATTTCAGGTTTCCTCGCATCTGGGCGATATAGGTCAGGAACGTATTGCGCTT
>JAEUQZ010000907.1 GCA_016788965.1 Anaerolineae bacterium
AACAGGTCTCGCTCAGTCAGAATCAGCACGTCTTCGCCGGGGCGGTATACCTCGACGAGTCGTTCCTCGATGGGGACCAGCCACGCCAGCCCGGTTCCATTGGCGAGGTAATAGGTGATTTTTTCGCGCAGGTCCAGGACGCGCTGATCTGGCGAACGAATCTCAATCGCCAGGTCGGGCATATAGAGCGCCGCCCCGCGTTCGACCAGATCGCCCCGCTCGCGGGTGACGTACGAAATGTCCGGAAGCCGCGAGTTCAGCGGGTCGTCCGGCAGACGATAGCGCCCTTCGGCGATCACCCACCCTGGCAGGGTTTCACAGCCGCGCGCCCACAGCTCAATCGCGAAGATGATGAGCGCCGATGTCCGTCCATGCTTCTGCGTTGGCATCTTCTCGACGATCTCCCCATCGATGAGTTCGAGCAGCTGACCCCGGTCTTCGGCGTGGGCGAGATAGGCTTCGAACGCCTCGACGCGCATCAGTTTTTCGCCTAAGCCATGTCCCGCAACTTTTCAACGGGCGAGCCGGCGGCTCGCCCCTACGGCACGCCGGTTGTAGGGGAGACCCGCCGGGTCTCCCGTTCGTGGATTTCTTTCGAGAATTCACTTAGC
>JAEUQZ010000908.1 GCA_016788965.1 Anaerolineae bacterium
GGAGCGGGGCGCACGTACTGGAACCGGAACGCGGGCGCGTTTAGGCTGTTGCGGGTTCAGCAAGCGTCCGAGTTCGTCCAGCAGTTCCCGTAAACGGGTGCTGAGGTTGTCCAGTATAGTTCGCTTTTGCTTGGCCACAACGCTTCCCTTTCTCGTGTTACACCGCCGGTGATAAGCCGGTGGCTGTGACTTACAAATAAAAATCCCCTTCAACGCAGCATCATGCAGGTGAAGGGGATTAGCAGCCAACGTTATCAATTACATCAATCGGCACTGTGGACCTAAAGGGACTCGAACCCTTGACCTCTTCAATGCCATTGAAGCGCTCTCCCAACTGAGCTATAGGCCCGTAGTAGGGAGGCATTGTAGCCCCTTCATAGGCTGATGTCAATACTAAAGAGCATACAGCCTTTTTGTTTTTTTGGCTATAGGCGAAAAGTTTCTTTAACACACTTTTCAGCCTTTGGTTACGATTCCTTATCCGTCAATCTGCACAACACCCATCTATTGCGTAAGGATTGGGAATACACAATCATCCAATTAAGAAGGAGCATCCGTACACGCATCAATAGAAGGAAGATCATTCATGCAGCTTAATCCACTCGCTG
>JAEUQZ010000909.1 GCA_016788965.1 Anaerolineae bacterium
CAGGCCGAAGCCGATGTTGTCGCGGATGGTCAGGTGGGGAAAAAGGGCGTAGCTCTGGAAGACCGTATTGACCGGTCGCTTGTCGGGCGGCAAGGCAGTCACATCCTGCCCATCGACGAGGATGCGGCCCTCGTCGGGCTGGATGAAGCCGGCCAGCATGCGCAGCAGAGTCGTCTTGCCGCAGCCGCTCGGCCCCAGGAGGGCAAAGATCTCGCCCTGCCGCACCTCGAAGGAGACATCCCGGACCGCGTAGAAGTCGCCGTAGCGTTTGGTGACGCGGTCAAAAACGAGGAATTCACTCATGGTCGGTGGACGGTCAGTCTGGGGCGGAGGCTCCGGGTAGCGATATTGACAAACGCACGCCAAATCACAACCCGGAATTTTCGCCCCACCATCATCATCCACCGCCCAGCCAACGGCCGGGAACCACCCGACAACTGGCATCGCCAGAGCCTACCCAAGCCACCAGCGCTCATCAGCCGTCCCTCATTCGCCCGGGAACCGGAAAGCCGAATCCCAGCCCGCCACCGCCGACATCCCATGCTATCTTGCAGCCCCCTCCTCTCCGACCGCCCCATGATCACCGCCCTCCGCACAGCTCTCCCCCT
>JAEUQZ010000090.1 GCA_016788965.1 Anaerolineae bacterium
CATCTAAACAAAAAAAAGACGGCCTGACAATGAACAAATGCCATGCCGTCAACATGTGAGGTGTACTGTCTATTGGGAAGTGAGCGCAGTCATCATCTGGGCAACCTGAGCGATTTCGTCCGCGTTGATGCCATGTCCCATGTTCGGATACAGCCGGTCGGTCACGCTGGCTCCCATTTGGCGCAAGACCGCGGCGCTTTCCAGCACGCGAGATTTCGGAATGTGGAAATCCACATCGCTGCACCCCAGGAATACCGGCGTCCCATCCAGCGTGCCGGGATAGTCAAAGCGCATCCCTTCGGGGCCGATCAAACCGCCGCTCAATCCAACCACGCCGCCGTAGCGACGGGGATTACGAGCGGCAAATTCCAGCGCGAGGCAGGCTCCCTGCGAGAATCCCAGCAGCATCACCCTGTCGGCGGACAGCCCAGCATCAGTGGTCAGTTTGAGCAAGTCAGCGACCACCTGAAGAGCCGAGGACAGATAGGGTTCGTTGGATTCAATCGGCGCGATAAAGCGGTTGGGATACCAGGTGAAATTGGCCGCCTGCGGCGCAAGGTAGGCGAAACCGGGCACGTCCCATTCTTCCCGTAGGGATAGGATGTCTTCCGCCGTCGCACCGCGTCCGTGCAGCATTATCATGGCGGCCTGGGCGCGATCCAGGGATTCGCCCGCGTGCAGCGCAGGCCGGTTCTGATGCAGTTCGGGAACCATCGTTTACCCTTCCGCGACCGAGCGCCACTCAGGAACTTGCAGCGGGGTGAGCGACCCAGCGATGGCGGGTCGCTGCGCTTCCAACCAGGGCGGCAGCTTCAGCGTCGTCCCCAGCGTGGCAACGGACTCATCGAACGGGAAGCCCGGCCCTACAGTCGCCAGTTCGACGATATGGCCGTCGGGGTCGTTGGTGTAGATACTCTTGAAGTAGACTCGATCCATGATCGGTGACACGCGGTAGCCCGCGCGGCTGAGGCGGATACGCCACTCGGTTTGCTCGGCTTCATCGGCGACGGCCAGAGCGAAGTGATGGGTTTGCCCCGCGCCCATCTGGGTATAGTGCGCGTTGGCCGGATCGCGCTCGAAGTAGGTGATGAGCGTCCCCGGTTTGCCATCATCGACGCCCCAATACCAGTGCGCCGAGTCGGGATCGTCGAAGTTGGAGGTCATCTTGACGCGGTGCATCCCCAGCACATCCGCATAGAAGGCGTGAGTCGCCTGGATGTCAGAGCTGATGGCGGTGATATGGTGCATTCCGTTCATCAGTGCCATATCCGGCGTGATCGCTGAGATCGGCTCCGGCCACATCTCGGCAGCAATGCGGGCTTCGTCGCGGTTGTTGACGATCATCTCCGGCGGTGGCTGGCGGAACTCGGTTCCGACCTGATCTGGAGCCTCGTCCATAGTCCAGCCAGGCCCATCGGTGGCGATCTCGATGATTGTGCCGTCGAGATCGCGGAAGTAGATCGATTTGAAATAGTGGCGATCCAGCGGCCCCTCGACCCTGATCTGGTGATCGACCAGCCAGCGTTTCCATTTAAGGAGCGCCTCCAGCGTGGCGACCCGCAGGGCGAAGTGGTGGGTTCCCCCTACTCCGGCATAGCCCCGGCGGACGCCGCGCCATTCAAAAAAGGTGATGGCTGTGCCGGGTTTGCCAGTTTCATCGCCGAAGTACAGGTGATAGCTGCCGGGGTCATCGAAATTGACGGTCTGCTTGACCAGCCGCATGCCCAGAATGCGGGTATAGAAATCGACTGTTCGCTGTGCATCCGCGCTCACCAGGGTGATGTGGTGCAGTCCGAGAATCTTCATCCTTCAGTATCCTTGTCTTGATTACAATCCATGGCGCACAGGGTTATTGACTATACGAATTCTCGAAATCTTACTTCGCCTGTTGGATCAACGCAGCAGACCAAGCGCGATGAAGACCGACAGCACAATCAACATCTGCCCTGGCCCATAAACGAGCCAGACGACATCGCCGACCTGTCGGAAATGCAGGCTGCGGAACAACTGCGCGGCCAGCAGGAGATCGCTGAACAAAAACAGCGCCGCGCCGATTGCCAATGGAACAAGTCCAGACACAGAAACTGCCAGCGCGGTCGCCACACCCGCCGTGGTCGAGAGCAGCAGGGAATACGGCAGCGCGGCCATATGCAGCACTGAGCGCCGCGCTCTCAAGAAGACCACGATGAACCAACCCAGAAAGCCGATTACCAGCCACACCACCACGAACACCAGGTGGGTTCCGATAGGATCGCCGCCGATGACTCGGCTCAGGCTGAGACAGCCCAGGATATAGGCGATGTGCCCCGCCCCGAATGAAGCCATCCCGCCCAGGACAGCGGTCTCGCGGACGATCAAGCCGGCCATGAAGAAATCACCCAGACAACCGAGAGTCATCCCCACAGCCATCCACAGCGCGAAATCCTGAAGCGGCGTGCCACGCGCCATCCAAACACCGCCCCACCCCATTAGTACCAGGACAAGCGACGAGGCCATCCGCATCCAGGTGGGCATCCGGTGGGTGCGGGCGGCATTCAAGTGTCCCAGCGCCAGCCCTCCGAACAGCAGCGCAGCCCAGATCACCAACAGTACAATGACCCACAGGCGTTCGGGTTCAATCAGATTGTCGATGAACATCGGTTATCTCCTCGGCCATTTGGGATCAAGAAAGCGTTGAATCTCGATCAGATAGCCGTTCGGGTCACGCAGGAAACAGTGGTAGATGTGGTAGGTTGCATTGAGCGTAGGCGGCTTCTCGAAAGCGACACCTTCGCGCTGAAGTCGATCATACCAGCCGTCTACATTGTCTGTCACCAGCGTCACGATCACCTTGCTGTCGCGCCCAGGTTGGTCGCTCAGGCCATCGCGCTGGCACACCCCAAGATACGCCGTCGGCGCAGCCGCATAGATACAGCAGCTTCCTTGATCGAGGATGAGTGGCAGTCCGAGAGTGTCTTCATAGAAACGGCGGGCGCGTTCCAGATCGGGCGTGTAGAGGAACGTCACCTGCGAGTCAAAGGGTGGGGTTGTCATTGCGTCCTCACATCAGGCCGAGGCGCCGGAATAATGGCGGACGCCAATGCGCCAGAACTGGCGCGAGATGGTCAGCATGACGACAGCCAGCAGCACTGCCCCCAGCAGCGATTCAGGCGTCAGTCGGCCGACAACGGCTTCCGCCGGGACCGTCACGGCGAAGGCAACCGGAACCAGAAAGGTCAGCACCATCTGGAGCCAACCGGGGTAGATGCCGACCGGCCAACGCCCCGCTTCGTAGACGCTCTGGAAGATGACCAGAATGTTGTCGATGCGAACGAACCAGAAGACCAATGTCGCCAACAGCAGCCAGAAGGAGTAGACAATCGCGCCGCCTGCCAGGAGCGCGACTCCAAATCCGAGGGCCTGCATCGCTCCAACCTGTACGCCGACTCGCGCCACGGCAAGGATGACCAGTCCCAGGCCGAGGATCACGTCGATCAGCTTCCAGATCTGCACCTGGCGAATGCTGGCGAGAAGCTGAGCGTCTTCTGGCTTGGTCAGCATGAAATCGAGCGTGCCCGTGCGGACATCTTCCATAAGGCGCTGCATACTGGGCTGAATGATGAAATTGATGAGGCCGCCGACCAGGAAATAGATACCGACCAGCGCCAGGAGTTCATCGGACTTCCAGCCGCCCAGCGTCCCGGTGTGGGCGAAGATGATCGATATGCCACCGATGGAAACCAACATTGCCAGCACGGTCTCGAAGATCTGGACGAAGAAGTTCGCCCGGTACTGAAGCTCGTTCAGCACGCCGATCCGCAGAAACAATCCCGCCAGTCGCAGATAACGCATCTCAGCCTCCCACTGCGCCGAAGCGCCGGACACCGGCTCGCCAGATCAAACGCAGCACCAGGATACCCGCGCCTATCCAGACCAACTGAACAAGAATTCCCTGAAGGACGGTATCGCCGGACAGCCGCCCCAACATGACCTCGACCGGGAAACCGATCATCCATTTGAAGGGTAGAAGCCCCGCAATTGTCTGCACAAAGGACGGGAGCAGCTCAAGTGGAGCAATCTGCCCGGAGAAGAAGAACATCCCGACAAAGTACAACTGGTTGATCGCCATGATGCGTGTCGTCCAGAAAGCAGCCATCGCCACGATCCAACCGACGATGAAGCTCAGGATTCCGGCCAGTAGCGCCGCCGGGATGAAGATCAGCAGGGTGCTGAGCGGGGCAGTGAAGGCGGGTTGAAACAGGATGATACACAGCAGCACGCTCGGAACCAGCACTATAAGCATCAACAGTTTGTAAGCGATGTTCTGCGAAGCGTCTTCATGGATCGGGTGTACCGGACGGAGCAGCCGAGTCGAAAGGATGCCCTGCCGAATCAGGTACTCGTACTCCCACATGTGCCAGATGAGGGTGATGTGGCCGACGATCATCAGCACGATATAGTAAGCGGCAAAATCGGGGGCCGTGTAGCCGCCGACCTGCCCGCCGCTGGATCGAGCCACCGTCGTCCAGACGACAAGATAGATCACCGGCTGTAAAACCAGTTCGATCATCCAGATCGCCATCGCCACGCGATACTGAAGCTGCACCGCCATCGAGGTCTTGATCTGAGCGCGGTAGTAAGTCAATAGAGCGGACATACAGGTATCCCTTTGATTACCCATCCACAGCCGTGTACTGCTGGAGACTTCTCTTCCAGAGTAAACGAGCCAACATACCTAACACCCCAATCCATAGACATTGGATCATTACTCCCTGCGCGGCGCTCTGAATACTCACGCGCCCCAGTGCAAGCTCGGCTGGAAACGACAAAATCCAGCGCACCGGCAGGACTTCGGCAACCGCACGTACAGTTGTGGGCAGAAGATCGATAGGAGCGATCCTCCCCGAAAACAGAAAGAGGATAGTGAAGTAAAGCCGATCCAATGCATCGATCCGCGTAGTCCAGAATGCCAGCATTGCAACACAGTAGTCGAGAACGAATCTCAGCAGGAAAGCCAGCACAACTACCGGGAGCAGGACGATCCAAACCCAGACAGGCGTTTCGAAAGATGGTGGGAACAGGGCTGACATCAGTATCACCGACGGAATGAGCATCACAATCACGATCAGTTTATTCGCCAGCACATCGGCCAGGTCGTGGTGAAAGAGGCTGACCGGTCGCAGCAGAAAGATCGAGAGCGTACCCGTTTGAATGCGTGTATTGAAGCGCAAGAGCAGCCAGACAAACGTCATTTGGTTCACTGCCATCAGCACGATGTAGTAGGCCGAAAACTGCGCTGGAGAAAGTCCGTTGATTTCCCCACCCTGATTGACGGCCACTGACGACCAGACACAAATGTAGATAGCCGGTTCCACCAGACGCACAAAGAACCAGATCAGCAGCGGCCAGCGATAGGCGAACCACACGCCTAGAGACGCCGCGAACTGCGCGCGATACACATCCAGCAGGGCAATCATGCCTGAACCGCGTTCGGCTGGGCGAAGACCTGCTCGATCACCCCTTCGATGGGCGGGTCTTCGACCTTGATGTCCGCAATCGGAAGGTTTGACAGAAGCCGACCGGTCACAGCGGCGGTATCCGCTTTAGGCACGTGCAGCGTGACATGCCCGTCTTCGCGGGAGACCACCTCACCATACGAACTGAAGTCGGCCTGGTCTTGTTCAGTTTCCACCGTGATGGTCTTGTAGGGTGAAAATCTCTCCACCAGCGCCGAAAGATCGCCATCGAACAACAGCTTGCCGTGATGAATCACGATGACCCGCTGGCAAAGCGCCTCGACATCGGCCATGTAGTGGCTGGTGAGGAGGACGGTGGCATCATAGCGGCGGTTGTATTCGCCAATGAACGTGCGGATGCGGCGCTGCATGGTCACATCCAGGCCAATCGTCGGTTCATCCAGGAACAGGACGCGGGGTCGGTGAAGCAGCGCGCCGGCAATCTCGCACTTCATCCGTTCGCCCAGCGAGAGGTTGCGTACCGGCTTCTGGATCAGCGAACCCAAATCCAGCAGATCGACCAGTTCATCCAGCGTCTTACGGTAGACATCGCGGGGAATGCGATAGATTGCCCGGTTCAGTTCATAGGAATCGACCGCCGGAATATCCCAGACCAATTGGTTGCGCTGCCCCATGACCAGCGTGATCTGAGACAGAAACGGTCGTTCACGTCGGGAGGGCTTATGGCCGAGGACGGCAGCTTCTCCGCTGGTGGGATAGAGCAGCCCGGCCAGCATCTTCAAGGTCGTAGTCTTGCCTGCGCCGTTCGGCCCCAGGAAACCCACCATCTCGCCCTGGCCGATCTCAAAGCCGATCTCATCGACCGCACGCACATCCTTCATCTTGCGGGAGATCAGGCTGCGGAAGGCCGCGGCCAGGCCCGCCTCTCGTTCTGGAACACGGTACGTCTTTCGGAGCTGCTTGACCATCACCGCCGGAGAAGTCATGGGCGATCACTTTCTGCTTTGCCGACGCGAATCAGAACACCCATTCTACCGCAGTCGGATTGTTTCGGAAACGATTTGTGCAGGCACATTATCAAAGGATATGCTAGGCTTGTAACAGTCCAATCACATGTAGGCATTTTCGCTGCCCATGCGCCGATTCTTGCACATCATCACCCCCTGGATCATCACTGCCGCACTGCTCTGGGCAGCGCCGCTCGACGGCCTCGCACAGGGATCGCTGCCCGCAATTGCCGCACCCAACTGCGATTATGGCGGCGAACTGAAATCGATTGAGGCGCTCGACGCGCTGACCGTACAGTTTACCCTGTGCTATCCCGATCCAGGGCTGCCCGCGAAGGTTGCTCTGCCCGCCTTTGCCATCCATTCTGCTGAACAGCTTCGGACTGCCGGAGCCAGCGCCGCCTTCCTGAACAGTCCCGTGGGGACGGGGCCGTACCGCCTGGAACGGTGGATCGCCGGAGAAGAGATCGTCTTCTCGGCCAATCCGTACCATTGGGGCGCGCCTCCGGTCGAACCGAGCGTGATCTTGCGGTGGAACTCCGAAGGAGCGGCGCGTTGGGCGGCGCTCCAGAACGGCGAAGTCGATGGCATCGACAACGTGCGCCCCCAGGACTTCCTGGAGATCGACACCAACGGCCAGTACAAACTGTATCCGCGCAGCCCGGCCAATGTCTTCTACCTGGGCATCAACAATACGGTTCCCCCATTCAATAATCCAAATGTGCGCCTGGCAATGGCCTACGCGATCAACAAGCAGGAAATCGTCGCGACGCACTTTCCGCCGGACACGATCACCGCCAGCCAATTCCTGCCGCCCAGCATTTTCGGCTATACAGCCGACGCGAACAGCATCCCCTACGATCCAGGACGCGCCCAGCAGCTCCTGGCCGAATCCGGCGTCCCCCTGCCCATCGAAACCACGCTAAGCTACCGCGAAGCGGTGCGCGTCTATCTGCCAGAGCCGGGGGTGGTGGCGAGGGACATTCAGGCGCAGCTTGCCGAAGTCGGCATCAACGTCACGTTGGAACTGATGGACTCCGGAGAATTCCTGGATGCTGTCGATTCGGGTCAGCTTTCACTGCACCTGCTGGGCTGGGATGCCGATTATCCTGATGCGACCAACTTCCTGGATTATCACTTTGGCGCGGGCGGCAGCGCCCAGTTTGGCGCAAAAGACAGCCGGCTGACCGATGTGCTGGCACGGGCGGGGCGGCTTTCCGACGGCGCGGAACGGCTGCGGCTCTACAAAGAAGCCAACAATCTGATCGACAGCATCGTCCCGATGGTTCCAATTGCCCACGGCATCAGCGCCACTGCTTACGCGGCTCGCATCCGGGGAGCCTATTCGAGCCTGTTCGCGGCGGAACAGTTCCGCGTGATGGACGATCCGAACGACGACCACATCATCTTCCTGCAAAACGCCGAACCGCTCAGCCTGTACTGCAACGACGAGAGCGATGGCGAGACCTTCCGCGCCTGCGAGCAGATCAATGAGTCGCTGCTGGGGTATGAACTCAGCGGCGGCGATGTCGTCCCGGCGCTGGCGCTGGAATGGAGCGCCAACGAAGACGCGACCCAGTGGACGTTCAAGCTGCGTCCCAATGTGCAGTTCTCCGACGGATCATCTTTCGATGCCGAAGATGTCATCCTCACCTGGGCAGCGATGTGGGATGCTTCCAGCCCGCTGCATCAGGGACGTATCGGAGACTTCAGCTACTTCAGCAGTTTCTTCGGAGCCTTCCTGAACGCCCCTCCATCCTAACCAGGTATGAGGCTACTGGGTGAGCGGCTGGACAAGCCCCAGAGTCTCGTCATACAGCAGGCCATTAGTCGCAATGGCTTCATGGTTGTAGATGGTCGGAACACCGCGCCAGTCGGTGAAGGTTCCGCCCGCTTCTTCCATGATGACCTGGAACGGGCCGCAGTCCCAGACCTGCATAATCGCATCGACCATGATCTCGGCACGACCCGTCGCCACCAGGGCGTAGCCATAGGCGTCACCCCAGGTGCGGTGGATGTAGGTGGCTTTCAGCAAACGATCCCAACCTTCCATTTTCGCTTCGCCATATTTTGTCAGGTCGATCTCGCTGCCCAGCAGCACGGCATCTTTCATGACGGCACAGGTTGATACCCGCGCGCGTCGCCCATTCCAGTAGCAGCCGCCGCCCAGGGTGGCATAGACGATCTCGTTGAGCGCTGGAAAGTTGGCAACTCCGACCAGCGGTCGCTTGCCATCCGTCAGCGCGATCAGGTTGGCATAGATGGGAACCCCCTGCACAAACGACTTGGTTCCATCGATGGGATCAATCGTCCAGACATACTCGCCCTTCCCCGGTTGCTGGCCGAATTCCTCGCCGATCATGCCATGATCCGGCCAGTACTTCTCGATCTGGGCGCGGAGGTACTGCTCGGCAGTCTTGTCGGCAATCGTGACGGGCGAGGAGTCCGCTTTGCGTTCCACGCCGACTCCGGTCTGGAAGTAGCCCAGGGTGATCTTGCCGGCCTGATAAGTCACTTCAAGGGCGAATTCGAGCAGGGTCGAAAGTGAAGGCTGCGACATGAGCGATGGTCTCCGTGTTACTGCCCGCTAAAGACAGCGGGACGTTTTTGAAGGAAGGCCACGACCCCTTCTTGATGATCGGCAGAAGCTCCGGCAATGTCCTGCAACTCAGCTTCTTTCGCCAGCGCCGCTTCCAGAGTGCTGTCCAGAGCAAATTCGACCGCCTGTTTGATTAAGCCGACGGTATGCGTCGGCGCGGCCGCGAACTGGGCCGCCAGATTGGACAGGGTGGTTGAGAACTGTCCATCGGGCACAACCTGATTGACCATTCCCCAATCCAGGGCTTCCTGAGCAGTGATCCGCCGTCCGGTCAGCATGAGTTCGAGGGCGCGAGTCGTCCCGATCAAACGCGGCAGAAACCAGGTGGAACCGCTGTCAGGGACGAGGGCAATCTTGACGAATGCCTGAGTAAATGAGGCGCTCTCCACCACGAGCCGGTAGTCGCAGGCCAGGGCCAGACTCATACCTGCCCCCGCCGCGACGCCATTGACTCCGGCGATGATCGGTTTGGGCAGCGAGCGCATCAAAAGCACCAGCGGGTTGTAAGTTGCCTGCAAGAACTGGCTGTAGGAAAAAGGCGTGGTGGCCGAGGCCATACTTTCCGAAGCAGCGGCCAGATCCGCCCCAGCGCAGAAGCCGCGTCCGGCTCCGGTCAAGACAACAGCGCGGACGCCTGCATCATCGCGCGCCTGGGCAAAAGCCACCTGAAGTTCATGAAGCATAGACGCCGTCATCGCATTCAGGCGATCTGGTCGGTTGAGCGTAATCATGCCGATGTGATCGTGAACATCGTACAAAAGAGTGTCAAATGTCATGATGAATATCCTTCACTTGATCTCTTGGGCAGAATCTTGCGCCGATAGTACCATAGAAGCGATCCATTCGTGAACGAGAGCACGTGTCCTGTTGAAGCGTGATGATCCCAGGGCACAGGAGGCAACCTGATGAAGAACATAGCGGTACTCACCAGCGGCGGCGATGCCCCCGGCATGAACGCGGCCATTCGAGCGGTCGTCCGCACCGGCATTGCCAAGGGCTGGGATGTCTATGGCGTACAGCACGGTTATGCCGGTTTAATGAGTGGGGATATGCGGCAGCTTGGGCAGCGCGATGTCGGCGGCATCATCCAGCAGGGTGGAACCATTCTCGGCAGCGCCCGCGCCCCGGAGTTCAAAACGGAAGAGGGGCGGCGGAAAGCCCTGCGGCAGCTTCAGAGCCGGGGAATCGACGGGCTGGTCGTCATCGGCGGCAACGGCTCACAGACTGGCTCGAACGCCCTCTCGCAGATGGGCTTTCCGGTGGTCGGCATCGCCTCGACCATCGACAATGACCTGTACGGCTCGGAAATGACCATCGGCGTCGATACCGCCTTGAACATCGCGCTGGAAGCCATCGATCGTCTGAAGATCACTGCCTCTTCACATCAACGCGCGTTCTTGTTGGAAGTGATGGGACGTGACTGCGGCTATATCGCCCTGATGTCAGGCATCGCCGGAGGAGCCGAGTTCATGGTGATCCCGGAAGTCGAGGTCAAACCGGAAACCATCGCCAACGAAATCCGCGAGGCCTACCGTCGCGGCAAGAAACATGCCATCATCGTCGTAGCCGAGGGAGCCAAGTACAACGCCGAGGCGCTTATCCAATACTTCAAGCAGCATTCTGAAGTGGTGGGGTTTGAATTACGCGCGACCATCCTCGGTCATATCCAGCGTGGTGGGATGCCGGGGGCATTCGACCGCATTCTGGCAACCCGCCTCGGCGCGGCAGCAACGGCTGCCCTGGCGCGCGGCGAACATGGTGTGCTGGTCGGATTGAACAAGGGACAGATCACCACCACGCCGCTGAGTGAAGTGGTCAAGCACAAGAAACAGATCGACCTCAGCCTGGTAGAATTGGCCCGCGAATTGGATCGCTGATCTCGACTTGACGAATGATCCTGGGGAGATGATGAGTCTCCCCAGGTTGCTGCCAACGGTCAAGAATCGATCTGAATGATCACCGCCGAATGAGCCGGAATTTCGGCCAGCGGTGTGTACGCGGCAAAACCACCAGATGAATCGATAGGCGGAGCGGCTGCACTACCCTCACCCCAAAGCAGAGTCGCGGATGCGCCCTCTGCCAGATTGCTCGCCGCGAGGCTGAGTTGATAATCCGAGACCGGTTTCGCCGAGAGGTTGATCACGACAAGGACGTTCTGCTCCTGGCTCTGGCGCACGAAAGCCAGCAGCGCCATCGAGTCACTTTCCACGAGAGACAGTGTTCCAACGCGAAGCGCCGGGTTCGCATTCCGCAGATGGATGAACGACCGGTACAGATTGAACAGCGATGCCGGATCGTCGGCCTGCGCGGCGAGATTGAAGTCGGCTTCGTTGGTCGAGCAGCGTTTGCCGGAGATGAAGGCCGCGTGCGGTTTGCTGGCATCCCACTGCATCGGCGTGCGGATGCACTCGTCAGGCTTCGCGCCGATCATACCGATTTCCTCGCCATAGTAGAGGAAAGGCACGCCGGGCGTGGTCAGGAGGATTGCAGCCGCAGCCTGCGCCCTGCCCACATCCTCATTCACCTCCGTCATGAGGCGATTTTGGTCATGATTGGTGACAAAGCTGGCATACTGCCCCGCCGGGTATAACCGTTGGGCGCGTTCCAATACGGGAACCAATGCGCCGCTGCTGCCATTATTGACGGCATCCAGAATGCCCCGCGCCAGATCGAACTCGAAGGCAACATCGATATCACCGGGCACATACTTCGACACCTCGAAACTGTTCGTCCAGACTTCACCGATGGTGAGCGCCTGCGGGTCAAGTGAATTGATGTAGTCGTTCCACTTCTTCAGCCAGGTGAAATTCCCCTCGGAACTGGCGAGGGTGTTGCCATCCTCCACCAGATAACGGATGGCATCCATGCGGAAACCATCAGCCCCCAGGTCTTCCAGCCAGAACCGTGCCACATCGAAAAGGGTCTGAGTGACAGCGGGATTCCGCAGATTCAGATCGGGCATCCCGTCCCAGAACACGGCGTAATAGTAGCGGTTGCCACGGGAATACCAGACCTGCTGTCCCCAGGGGCCGATCTGGGCGGGCTTGGTGATGCTCCAGCGATACCACTGGTCGTGGGTCGAGCCGGGAGTCTGGGCATCTTTGAACCATGCATGATCGCGCGATGTGTGGTTCAGCACCATATCGACGATCACGGCGATTCCGCGTTTGTGCGCCTCGGCCATCAACTGCTTGAAATCGTCGTTTGTCCCATAATCTGGCTCGACCTTCATGTAATCGGTCACGTCGTAGCCATGATAGCTGGGAGACTCCATGATCGGCATCAGCCAGATGCCCGTCACGCCCAGATCGGTGTTGGTGTTTGGGTCGCCATCATTCAGGTAATCCAGCTTGCTGATGACGCCCTGCAAATCGCCGACCCCATCGCCGTCGCTGTCCTGGAAGCTCCGCACGAAAATCTCGTAAAACACCCGGTCATTCCACCAGGGCATTCCATCCGTGCTGCTCCGCTCACCTTCCGCCGACGAGACGACACTGAACGACAGCATGAGTGCCAGACCCAGCATCACGCAACCTATCCAAAACCGCTTTGCCAGCATACGATGCCCCTTTCCGCTCACGATAAAAACGCGCAGGGCGTCCACGCGAACATGAACGCCCTGCCACGGCATGACACTATTCTG
The DNA here is from genome assembly GCA_016788965.1 of Anaerolineae bacterium. Lineage (GTDB taxonomy): Bacteria > Chloroflexota > Anaerolineae > Aggregatilineales > Phototrophicaceae > CFX2. The sequence continues at coordinate 12,706 of JAEUQZ010000090.1, forward strand.
AACACCCCAGACCCAACCATCAGCGATTGATATTCTCCAACATGTTTGGGCGATGCCCATAGCGCAGTTCCGGGCCGCCCGGCTGCGCCGTCCATCGCACCGCGTTGTGAATTACGCGCAGCACTTCGGGATTGTGATAGGTCGGGTAGGTTTCATGGCCGGGACGGAAATAGAATATCTTGCCGCGCCCACGCTGATAGCAGCAGCCGCTGCGGAAGATTTCGCCGCCCTGGAACCAACTGACGAAAACCAGCGTATCCGGCGCGGGAATGTCGAAGTGCTCGCCGTACATCTCCTCGTGGGGGATTTCGATGTATTCGCCCAGTCCCTCGGCGATAGGATGCGATGGATCAACCACCCAGATGCGTTCCCGTTCCCCAGCTTCACGCCACTTCAGATCGCAGCTTGTGCCCATCAACCGCTTGAAAATCTTGGAGAAATGCCCGGAGTGCAGCACGACCAGACCCATGCCCTCCAGAACGCGCTGATGCACGCGATCTACGATCCGGTCATCCACCTCATCATGCGCCAGATGTCCCCACCAGGTCAGCACATCCGTCTGGCGCAGCACGGCCTCGGTCAATCCGTGTTCCGGTTCGTCCAGCGTGGCCGTCCGAACAGCCAGCCCCTGCGCCTTCAGATACTCGCTAATGGCGTGGTGCATCCCGCTGGGATAGACCTTCTGTACGTCCGAGTTGGTCTTTTCGTGACGGGCTTCATTCCAGACCGTCACCCGAATACCATTCATATTGCTCTCTTCCTCTGTTTACTGATTTCCGGTAACGCTGACTGGCTTACCGTCCTGGTAGGCCGAGTCTTTGATCGCATCCCACAGCCGAGACATCCGCAGACCCACTTCTGGCGGACACGGATTCGGCATGTCACCCCGGCACACCGCCAGAAACTGCTCCCATACCCCCAACGAATCCGGGACAGGCAGCTTACGCAGACGCTTCTCGCCGTGACGCTGGATTTCCAGACGCTCCCCCCAGATGCCGGTGCGGAGGATGGCTTTGGTGCAGAATACCTGGATGTCCGAGGCACACGAGGGGATCGCCTCGCCGCACCCATTCATCGTCACCAGCGTCCCGGAGCGCAGCCGCCCGATCACCACGCCCAGGATATCGACCGGG
>JAEUQZ010000910.1 GCA_016788965.1 Anaerolineae bacterium
CCCGCTTCCAGCGCACCATCCACATGCAGAGCAATCACATGGTCAACGCCCTGCATCGCGCCATCCGCAATCATCCGCGGCGCACCACTCACACCTTCTTCATCAAAATTTTCCTCAGAGGGTTGAAAGAGAAGCCGAATCTGCCCTTTGAACTTTTCTTGCGAAAGAAGCCGCGCGGCCCCCAACAGCATGGCGGTGTGGGCATCATGGCCGCAGGCGTGCATCTTGCCCGCAACCTCACTGCGGTACGGCACATCGTTGGCTTCCAGAATCGGCAGGGCATCCATATCCGCGCGAATGGCCACCACCGGCCCATCCCCCTCCCCGATGTAGCCCACCACGCCAGTTTTGCCCACGCCGGTTTGCGCCTCCAGCCCTAGTTCGTTCAACGTACGCGCCACCAGCGCCGCCGTTTCATGCACATGGAAGCCAAGTTCTGGCCGCTTATGAATGGTGCGCCGCAAGTTCACAATGAAGGGTTTGATTTCAAGGGCTTTATCAAGCATGGGAGTCTCCAATTCTGGGAAAACAGTGTACGCAGATCACGGACGCTTCGCGCACGGATTACACGGAATTATAGTGCAAGGATTTCCCCATCGTCCGTGGTA
>JAEUQZ010000911.1 GCA_016788965.1 Anaerolineae bacterium
CCACAGCAGGCCCGCCACCAGCCAGATCCAGGCCGCCGCGTGGCTCATGACTGTTCGGCTTCCCGGGCCTGGGCTGCGGCCACGTAGTGGCGCCGGTACCGCCACACCACCGCAACGGCCAACGCACCGAATGCCAGCGCCAGCACGATCAACGCGTGGCCGATGCGCTTGGGGTCGCCGAACACGGTGTCGGTGAGAAAGCCGGTGATCGGGATGCCCATGAAGGCAACGATGAAGATCAGCAAGTACAGCACCACCGCAGCCTGGGCGCGGAATTGATCGGGTGCCAGGACCTGAATCGCTGCCGTGACCGGCCCCAGCGCCATCGCCGCGCAGGCCATCGCCAACCACAGGCAGGCCATCGCGACTTTCGGGTCACCGACCAACTGCGAGGCCACCACTGCAGGCACCGAGGCGAGCGTGGCGATCAGAAGCACGAGCAACTTGCCGTCGGCGTGCCCGCGGCGTTCCAGCCAACCGGACAACCAGCCCCCGAAGATCGTTCCCGGCGCGCCCGCGACGAGGTATCCGATACCCATCCAGGCGCCGGTGACGGTGGTCGACAGACCGTGCACACGTTCGAACGCCGTCGGCGCCCAGAACGCCA
>JAEUQZ010000912.1 GCA_016788965.1 Anaerolineae bacterium
CTTGTGTTCGAACCATCGATGATCTCTGGCTTGTCGTAATTGTTCGCGCACCATTCCCACAGATTTCCGGCCATGTCCAGCGCACCGCATTCCGCCGCCCCATGCGGGTACATCCCCACCGCCGTGCTGCGCGACTGAATGCCCGCTTCGCGCGTGTTGGCGCGCGGATACTCGTCCCATTCCCCCCAGGGATACTCGCGCGTATCCCTGCCAGCCATCGCTGCCCACTGCCATTCCCATTCCGTCGGCAGACGGATTTGCCAGTTGGCCCTCACCCCCGGCCCCTCTCCCGAACGCTCGCTGACGCTCGCTGGGAGAGGGGAGGACTCCAGGGCGGTTTGGGCGATGATGGCGAGCGCCTCTTCGAGCTGGCTGTAGAGCATGTCGTTGGGGAGGCGCAGAACACGCAGTCCCACAGCTTCCAGGTCAGCCTGACGACGCGCATCGGCTTCGAGCTGGGAAGCGTGAATCCCACCGTCAAGTTCAATCACCAGCCGATGTTCGTAGCAGTAGAAATCGACGACATAGGTGGTGTTTGCCACAGGATGCTGGCGGCGGAACTTCAGCCCAGCCAGGCGTCGATCCCGCAGACATTCCCAGAGCAGAT
>JAEUQZ010000913.1:0-284 GCA_016788965.1 Anaerolineae bacterium
GCATTTATCAGAATGCACCGACGGCGATGTTCATCGTTGCGGTGATAGGTTGTGCGACGGCTTTCTTTGCGGCAACGATCGGTCTTGCTCAGAACGATATTAAGAAGGTTCTCGCGTATTCGACCGTTTCGCAGCTTGGATATATGTTTCTTGCTTGCGGTGTCGGAGCATTTATCGCGGCGATCTTTCACGTGATGACACACGCTTTCTTCAAGGCGTTGCTGTTCCTCGGTTCGGGTTCGGTAATTCACGGAATGCACCATGAACAGGACATGCGAAAGATG
>JAEUQZ010000913.1:294-607 GCA_016788965.1 Anaerolineae bacterium
GTTACGTTCATCACTATGATGATGGGCTGGCTCGCGATCTGCGGTATTCCGATCTGGGCGGGTTTTTTCTCGAAAGACGAGATCCTGTATAAGACATTTGCAGCAACCAACATACCTGAGCCATGGAATTACGTTCTATGGGGCTTTGGCGTGTTGACGGCGATCATGACGGCGATCTACATGACGCGGATGATGTGGATGACGTTCTTCGGAACCGAGCGTTTTCACGACGCTATCGAAGGCGAACATCACGATGATCATGCACACGACGCTCACGCAGACGCGCATTCTAATGACGACGAAGACGATCATC
>JAEUQZ010000914.1 GCA_016788965.1 Anaerolineae bacterium
TTCCAAAAGTGGTATGGTGAGGCCTATCCTACGCGTGGTTTGACCTGGAACTATGCTCAAGGACAAAGTACGGTGGTGATGAATTTCACGGAAAAGGGTCGAAGCAAGACGTGTCAACTGTCGTTGAGCATGATTCAAGCGTCCGTTTTGCTTTTGTTCAATGACTCGCCTACCCTCTCCTTTGAGGATATCCAGCAACGTCTGTCCATTACCAACGCCGATCAGCTCGCTGCGTCGATTGCACCTCTGGTGTACTACAAGGTCTTCCCGCTCTTGATCCGCAAACCTCTCGCTGAGGATAACGGCGAGGAAGACCCCGACGCTGCTGCTGCCGCTGCTGCCGCTGCTGCCGCTGCCTCTGAAGAAAAGGCTGCCAAGGCCAAATCTGCCAAGGAGAAGGCCAAGGACGAGGAAGTCATTCTCAAGACGGACACCTTCCAACTTCGCGTCATCGACAAGGCCCCTGCCAAGCCCTCCATCGCTTACCCCGCTGCCACCGCTTCGGCTGCTCGCCGCGAGGCCTCTGATGATCGCACTCGCGCTTTGGAAGAGCGTAACACTCGTATGGATTTGGTCATTGTCAGAATCATGAAATCCAGAAACATC
>JAEUQZ010000915.1 GCA_016788965.1 Anaerolineae bacterium
CAGGGTGTAAAGCAGCGATGACATTTTCGTTTGCTTTCGTTGTGTATTCTTTTATATCGCAACAAAAGTAATATGTCAACGGTTTAACCGCCCGACCAGCCGCCTCAGCCGCAATTTTTACCCATTATTCATTTTCGACTTGATCAACAATGATCCCCGCGTTGCGGAACTGCTCGACCATGTGCAGCGGCGCGTCCGTCGTGGTGATAATCCTCGCCACCTGTGCCGGTGTGGCCTGTGTATACGGCGCGACTTCACCCCATTTGCCCCCGTCCACCACGATCACGGTGGTGATGCAGCGCGCCATCAACGCCCGTTTGATCTCCGCTTCCTCCGGGTTGATTTCGGTGATTCCCGCCTCGAACGTCACCCCCCGCGCCCCGAAGAAACCGATGTTCAGGTTGATGTCCGGCACACTCTGCGGTTGGCTCACCAGCGCAATCGAATCCGGTCGCACCCGCCCCGACGGCATCAACACCTGTATGCGCGGCGTATCGAGGAACTGCATCGCCACCATCAGGCTGTTCGTCACCACCGTCAGCCCGTCCAGCCGCTTCAGATAAGGCGTGATGGCGTAAGCTGTGCTGCTCGAATCCAGCGCGATG
>JAEUQZ010000916.1 GCA_016788965.1 Anaerolineae bacterium
TCGTGGAAGGCTTGCACGACCTCGCCCGTGCGGTCACGGCTGCCATCATCGACGACGACGATCTCGAAGTCGGGGATGCCCTGGGCATCCAGGTAGTCGCAGAGCAGCTTGAGTGTCTGGCTGATATTGCCTTCTTCGTTGCGAGCTGGGATGATGATGCTTAGCTTCATATTAGTTGATAGTTTATAGTTGATAGTTCATAGTGAAAGTCGAAGACGGGACGATAGTTGATCGATGCTGGTTGATAGTGAAAGTCAAAGACGGTTTGAGGGGTGTTGTGGTCAGTCACGATTGCGCTTCTTTTCGAGCGACAGGATCAAGCCATTCAGCATCCGCAGCACCTCGCCGATTTGTTCGCTCAGGCCGTGGTAGGTAGGCTCATCAATCCAAGTCAAGTCTCGCGCCAACACCCCATAGTATTCCAGTTCTTTCGCCGAACCCAGTGCGATATGGAGGAACTGAATGAATTCCCCCAGCCCAGCGCGACCGGTTCCTTCAGCGACATTGGCCGGGATCGAGACCGCTGCCCGGCGCATCTGGCTGGTCAGTCCATAGATTTCGGCTTTCGGGAAGGGAGCCGTCAAGCGATAAGTCTGGAGAACGAG
>JAEUQZ010000917.1 GCA_016788965.1 Anaerolineae bacterium
GGTGGGGTAAGTGCCGTCGGCGGGGATCATGCTGACGGGCAGGAGGTCGCCACGTCCGGCGATCATTTCGCCCAGCACCCCACGCACGAAGTCGGGGGCGGCGGCTGTCACGGGCGGCAGCAGTTCAAACTGGCTGTCGACCTGTGAAGGCACTTGCACCTCGAAGAGGTTTTCCAGCGTCCGGTCTACGGCTTTCAGGTTGACTTCGACGATGGCTTCGCCTTTCTTACCGTAGGTCTTTTCAATCGAGGTCTTGATGGCGGCTATTGCTTCGTCAGGGGGAAGCACGCCGGAGATGGCGAAGAAGCAGACCTGCATGACGGTGTTGATGCGACCGGGCATGCCGCTTTCGCGGGCAATCCGGTAGCCATCGATGACGTAGAACTTGAGATGCTTCTGAATGATGTCTTCTTGCACGCGGCGCGGGAGGTGCTGCCAGACTTCATCCGGCCCATAAGGCGAGTTGAGCAGGAAGACGCCACCCGGTATCACTTCGCGCAGGACATCGTGGCGCTCGAGGAACGAGAACTGATGACAGGCGGTGAAGTTGGCTTTGCTGATGAGATAGTTAGAGCGAATAGGGTTCGGACCGAAGCGCAGGTA
>JAEUQZ010000918.1 GCA_016788965.1 Anaerolineae bacterium
TCCCCGTACGTCTCATCGGAAACCACCTTCACGAAGCCCGAGTGCAGGTCGACAATCGAGGCCTTGCTGTTGCCGGTGAAGGGGAACTTGCCGACCTTCACCTTGTACCCCTGCGCCTTGGCCTGCGCTTCGGTCAGCCCGACGCTGCCGATGCCCGGCTCCGTATAGGTGGCGCCCGGAATGCGATTCTTGTTGATCGGCGTGGCGGGCTTCCCGGCAATGTGCGCCACCGCGATCATGCCCTCGCGCGTCGCCACGTGCGCCAACTGCGGCGTTCCGGCCACGATATCGCCGATCGCGTACAGCCCCGGCTCGGCCGTCTGCTGCATCGCGTTCACCTTCACAAAGCCGCGGTCGAGTTCGGCCTTGGTCTTATCCAGGCCGACCTGATCGGTGTTCGGCTTGCGCCCGATGGCAATGAGCAGCTTGTCGGCTTCCATCACCTCCACCTTGTTGTTCGACAGCTTCACCGTCACCTTAACGCCGTTGGCCGTCTTCTGGATCTCCTGCGCCGTCGCGCCGGTCTCACAGCGAATCCCCGTCTTCTTGAAGTGACGCTCCAGTTCCTTGGAGATTTCTTCGTCTTCCACCGGAACCAGCCGC
>JAEUQZ010000919.1 GCA_016788965.1 Anaerolineae bacterium
ACGCCGTCATGCATTTGCCGCAGCCGTCGCACTTGGCGGGGTCGAAGGCGATGGTGGAGTAGGCTTGTCCCATGATCTTCCCCTTAGCGCCAGAGCTGCGACATGAGCTCGCGGCCGGTGGCGAGCGGCTGCGCGAAGAAGCGTTCGCGCAGCGGTCCGAGATCGGTGCGGCGCAGGATGAGCTGGGCCATCACGCCGGCATCGAAGAATTCATTCACCCCGAAGATGCCGGTCAGGCGCTCGTCGCGGTCGAACACCGCGCGCAGGTAGCGTCCGCTCGCGGCGTCGAAGCGCACCTGCGCGCGTCCGCCCTCGGGTACCGCGGCGCTGCCCACCGAGATCGCGTGGCGGCCGAAGAAGTGGTAGGTGTTGAGCGGTACGCCGCCCGGGTAGGGCTTGACGCCCGGGTCGCCCGCCATCGCCATGCCGGCGATGCGGCCCTGCACGGTGGCGTCGGGCAGGATGGCGTTCATCACCGGGGTGCCGGTGAAGAAGCCGCGCGCCTGCGCACAGTCGCCGGCGGCCCAGACGTCCTCGACGCTGGTGCGCATGGCGTCGTCGACCAGGATGCCGCGCTCGGTGGCGACGCCGCTGCCGTCGAGG
>JAEUQZ010000091.1 GCA_016788965.1 Anaerolineae bacterium
GATGGCGCAATGCGTTTGAGCCAACACCCAAACTTCGGGCGTCACCCGTCTGCTGATAAGGTGATAGGCTTCGGCCAAGACCGATTCAACAGTTAGACGACCCACCTGCGAAAGCAGGTTCAAAAACATCGCGGCACACGGCATGGCGGGTCCCTCGGAAAACAACAGCGCGTCTGTTCAGACGCGCTGTTTTGATTCATCGCTCCGGCTGCGGAACTACTGGGAGTAGTTCGCCCCGAACACTTCCACCATCAGCCCGCCCAGCTTAGCCCGGTCTGGTACGAGTACCGATGCGCCGCGCGGGGTCATATATCCCATCGTGTAGCGTTCGTCGATCACCCCGGTCTTGATGCTTTCCGCTGGGATATCTTTGAGGTAGTAGACCAGTTGGAGGATTTGCTCGAAGCTCAAGCCTGTGCTGACCCCGGAGCTGATCGCATTCCAGATCGTCGGCGCCTGAACGATGAGCTGCGGCAGCATATCCACGCTCAACACCCGGTCACGGATTGCGTATAGAACCGCTTGCTGGCGCTGCGCTCGCCCGAAGTCACTGTCCCCGTGCCGGGTACGCGCATATTTCAATGCCGTTTTTCCATCCAGGTGTTGGAACCCAGCCTGAATATAGAACGGATCATAGCCATAGTTCATGTCTGGGTAGGCCGGATCACTGATCGAGTAGGGGATGTCCATATCGAGTCCACCAATGGCATCGATGATGGCGATGAAGGTGTTGAAATCGACCGCCACGTAATCGTGAACCCGCATCCCCAGGTTGTACTGAACCGTCTGCATCATCAATTCGGGCCCGTAGTCGGGACGTTGGAGTTCCCCCAGCACCATCGACGAGTTCACGCGCTGGAGTTCGCTGTAGCCCGGCACTTCCACGTACAGGTCGCGCGGGATGCTCAGAATGCCGATGCTCTTGGTCGCTGGATCGATGCTGACCAGCATCATCGTATCGGTACGGTAAGCCAGTCCGGTTTCACCCGGCCGTCGATCCAGCCCGACGACCAGCACCGTGAACCGTGAATTCCCGTCCCAGGGAATCAGCGTGATGCTGCGCCCATCGTTCAGCGTGATCTGTTCACCCCCCTGTCCTGACCCGCTGAAGCCTTCGCGCGCATCGACCGGTGTGGGCAGTATCACCGCCGCTGTCGGGATCACTTCGGCCTGCGTCTGGCTGGCCTGAAGCATGATGAACAGGCTCAGGCTGCCAACCACCACGATCCCAAAAATCGCCGCGGCCACAATCACCCATGCCCATTCCGAACCCCGGCTGCGGGACTGCACCCGCCGGCGGCGCATCCGCTCCCGCGCTGCCGACTGCCGCTCCATTTCGGGCGACATTGGGGTGCTATAATGAGGGGCAAAAGGTGGCGGGGGAGTCTGGTTCAGCACTGTAGCTGCCGCGTTGACCCGCGCATTCTCCCGTGGAGAATTGAACACCGGCGGCTGATTTGTGACCGTGGGCTGCTCCTCGGATGGGCGCGGATTTTGCATCTGAACTCTGCCGTCCTACTCGCTGGGGTGTCACATCCATGAAAAACAGTATAGGCGGGCAGTATAGATGCGTCAATGGCGCTTGATCGACGATCAGCCTGCTCCCGGCGCTTGGAACATGGCCGTGGATATGGCGATTTTGGAAGCCGTCGCTGCCGGAGAATCGCTGCCCACGCTGCGTCTGTATGCCTGGAATCCCGCTTGTCTCTCGCTAGGCTATGGTCAGCGCATCGCTGATGTCGATCACGAACGGCTTTTGGAACGCGGCTGGGATATTGTCCGGCGGCCCACCGGAGGCCGCGCCATTCTCCACACCGACGAATTGACCTACAGTGTGGCTCTTCCAGTCGCGGACGATCTTGCCGCTGGAACGGTGGTTGAAAGCTATCGCCGCTTGAGCCGCGCGCTCATGTCCGGGCTGGAGTATCTTGGCGCTCAGTTGGAGTCAAAACCAGCCGCGCAAGCTGCTGGATATCACCTCGGCCCAGTCTGTTTCGAGACGCCTTCCCATTATGAAATCACCTGGGCAGGCCGCAAACTGGTCGGCAGCGCCCAGGTGCGTCGCGCGGGTGGAGTGCTTCAGCATGGCTCAGTGCCTCTCGTCGGAGACATCGGCCGTATCGTAGATGCGCTCGCCTACCCAGATGAACACGAGCGAGAAGCCGCTCGCGCACAGGTTCGCGCCCGCGCCACCTCCTTGACTGAGGCACTGGGACAAGACGTATTTTTCAGTCAGGTGAGTGCCGCCCTGGTGATGGGCTTCCAGTCGGCTCTCCAGGTCGATTTCGTCGAGACTGCTGCCCAACCCACCGTTTCAGAAATTGCCCGCGCGCGCCAGCTTCACGCTGAATTCTTCGCCCATCCGCCCTGGACTTCCCGCCGCTGACCGCCCGATTTGACGCGCTTATCGGCTTGCGCTACGCTCTTTCGCATTCGTGTAGTCAATCAAGGTAATCTTGCGATGACCGACCTGCGACAGATGCCTCTGTTCGAGAATCAACCGGCCACGACTGCCGACCTCAACACCCATACGCAGCTTCAACACACGGTGACGTTGTTTCAGCAGTACCTCCTCAAGGAAGGCAAATCCCAACATACTTTGAACGCCTTCACCTCCGATTTGCAGCTTCTCGCCGATTTCTGTGGCAGCGATCATGCCATCGGCGATTTCACCACGACCCGGCTCAACGAATTCCTGCACTGGCTCGAATTCGAGCGCGGCGTGCCGTGCAGTCGTAAATCCTATGCCCGCCGCGTGACCACGCTCAAGGTCTTCTTCAAGTGGCTGCACAGTGTTGCCGCGATTCCGCACGATCCGGCCAAAGTGGTGCTTCAGCGTTCGGGGCCAGCACCGCTGTCCTATGCCTTGAACCCGGATGAAATCCGCGCGGCGATCCTGGCCGCGCGTGGGATGCGGAAGGGTGAGGAGATTGATACGCGCCCTGAACTGCTGCTGCGCCTCATCCTGGATACCGGTGTCAAGAAGAGCGAAGCCATGACCATCAAACCAGCCGATGTGGATCGGCTCAACCCCAATCGCCCCATCCTGACCATTCGGCATCGCGTCCGCAACATCTTCAAAGAACGCCGCATCGATCTCGATCCCGACTGGGTGCGGCTAATGGATGCCTACCTGGTTCAATACGCGCTATCAGACACCCTGTTCAATTGCACAGCCCGCAACCTGGAATACGTTCTGGAGGATGTTGGCGAGGCGGCTGGCATCCCGCACAAACTGTCATTTGAAATGCTGCGCTGGACCTGCGCCGTGCGCGACATGCAGGCCGGGCTGGATGATGCGTTCATCCGAGACAAGCTGGGCCTCAGCCCAGTGAGTTGGGTGGAGACCCGCGCCAAAGCCCGTCGCTTGCTGGAACTTCAGCAGCCGAAGACCTCCTAATATACCCGCAGCAGCAGCCCCTTGAGGTAAGCCCCTTCGGGGAAAGTCAGCGCCACCGGGTGATCGTCTCCGGGGCCGAGATGCTGAAGGATTTGAGCTTGACGGCCGCTGTCAGCCAGCGCCCCAAAGACGATCTTCTGAAACAGATCGGCGCTGATCGCGCCTGAACACGAGAACGTCAGCATATGTCCGCCCGGTCTGATCCATCGAAAGGCATTCAGGTTGATATCTTTATATCCGCGCGCTGCCTTTTCCACCTGCCCGGCGTTGTGGGCGAATTTCGGCGGATCGAGGACAACCACATCGTACTGTCCTCCTTGCGCGGCCTGATCCCGTAGAAAGTCGAATACATCGGCCTGGACGAACTCGACTCGACCCTCATCAAAACCGCTGCGCTGGTAGTTCTGCTCGGCCTGTTCGAGCGCCTCGTGAGAAGCGTCCACATTGACCACGCGCCCTGGAGCAGCCAGCCCGAACCGTCCCGTATAGCTGAACAGGTTGAGCAGCGATGTGTTCGGATCGCTGCCGTATTCAGACTGGAACAATGCCTCTACAAGCGCATGATTGGGCTTCTGATCGAGGTAGAAACCAGTCTTATGCCCATTGCGGACATCGACCTGATAGCGAAATTGATTTCGCCCCATCACAATGCGTTCGGGTGGCTCCACACCCCACAGGAGTCCGCTGACTTCTTTCAATCCTTCCTTGTGCCGCACATCGACATCGCTCCGCTCATAAATGCCCTCGACGGGGAGTCCGATTTCGGCGAACAGTTCGCTCAGAATCCGGGCGATCATCGCTTTATGTTGGTCGATGTGCAGTGTGAGCGCCTGCATCACCAACCAGTCTCCGTAGCGATCCACAATCAGGCCGGGCAGAAAGTCGTTCTCGGCATTGACGACTCGCCAACCTTCGTCCAATGGGTTGTTCCGGTGCTGTTCGTTGTAAACCCGCCGTGCCTCTATTGACCGCCGCAGCATCCGCCGCCACCAGGCTTCATCGATGACTTCATCCTGCCAGGTCAGCAGCCGCACCTGAATCTGTGAACGGGGATTCCAGTACCCCCGCCCCAGGAATCGCCCTTTCGTGTCGGTCACAGTGACAATCTCGCCGGGCGGTGGATTCTCCCTCACTTCCGCAATCGCCCCGGAGAAAATCCACGGGTGCTGCTGCCGGACGGGCTTTTCTCGCCCGGCTTTGATCTGGATGGTGTAATCGGACATGTGACCTCTCGGTGAAAACCGGTCTACAGCAGCGAAGGCTGTGTGGGATTCGGTTGCGGGTTACTGCGGGATTCTGCTGGATTCTCGCCTATCATATCCCACAATTCGGCTTCTCCAATGACTGGGATGCCAAGCTGCCGTGCTTTGTCTGCTTTGCTGCCCGGAGAATCGCCCATTAGCACGAAGCTGGTTTTTTTGCTGACACTCCCAGAAATCTTGCCTCCGTGGGATTCGATCAGTTCAGAAGCCTGCTCGCGGCTCAGCGTGGGCAGCGTACCTGTCAGCACGAAGGTCAGCCCATCCAGACGAGTTCCGGCGCGAACACGCGCTTCGGCCTGCATCTTGACCCCTGCCTGCCGCATTTTGTCCAGCACCGTTCTGTGCTGAGAATCGGCGAACCAATCGACCACGCTTTGCGCCAGGATCGGCCCGATGCCCTCAATCGCGTCTACCGCCTCGACTGAGGCTTCCATCAGGGCATCTATCGAGCCGAAATGCGTCGCCAGCGCTCCGGCAACCACCTCTCCAACCCCGTCGATGCCTAACGAAGCCAGAAGCTGCGCCAACGGCCGCTGTCTTGCCGTGTCAATGGAAGCCAATAAGTTATCGACCTTCTTGTCGGCGAAGCCATCCAATTCCAGCAGCGCATCCCGCTGCAAAGTGAAGATGTCGGCCTCATCGTGGATGAATCCCTTTTCGATGAGGGTTCTTACGGTTTGTCCGCCCATACCCTCGATGTCCATGGCCCCGCGCGACACAAAGAACTCGATACTGCGGTAGACTCGCTCCGGACATCGGGGATTCGGGCAGTACCAATCCACCAACCCCTCCGGTTGTACTAGCTTATCGCCGGAGAAAGGGCAGGTTTCCGGCGGCAGTATCGCTATCTCGGAGCCATCCCGCGCCCCGACCACTGGCCCAATCACATAGGGAATCACTTCCCCCGACCGCTTGACGATGACCGTATCACCCTGCCGGATATCCAACCGCGCGATCTGATCGTAGTTGTGCAGGCTGGCATTCACCACAGTCACGCCGCCGAGGAATACCGGTTCCAACTGGGCTGTTGGGGTGACTTTTCCGGTTCGCCCCACATTGACCGTGACCCCGATCAGCCGGGTGGTCATCTCTTCGGCGGGGAACTTGTAGGCGATGGCTCCGCGTGGGTCTTTGCCCGCAAATCCCAACTCTTCAGCAATCCGCCGCTCATTGATCTTGATGACCACCCCGTCGATTTCATACTGGAGTTGGTTTCTGCGGGATTCCCATGTGGGTAACTGCTGGATAATGTCGGATAATGCGGGAAAGAATCCCGCATCCGGGGCGATTGGAAATCCCATATCCCGCAGAAAGTTCAGCGCATCCCACTGAGAATCCCACTCATATCCCACAGCGGCTACGATGTTGTATAGATAAGCGGTGAGTGGACGCCCCGCCGTGATTCGCGAGTCCTTCTGTTTCAGAGTCCCGGATGCTGTATTCCGGGCATTGACGTAGAGTGGCAGCCCTTCGCTGGCCTGCTTCTGGTTGAGCGCGGCGAAATCCTTTTTGTGAAACAGCACCTCGCCTCGTACCACCAACCACTGAGGCGGACGCGGCCCATCGGGATTCACCGGAATCTTGAGCGGGACGTTGCGGATCGTGCGGACATTCGCGGTGACATCATCGCCTTGTTCGCCATCTCCGCGTGTGGCCGCTTGAACTAGCGTGCCATTCTCATAGGTAATCACCACGCTCAGGCCGTCCAGCTTCGGTTCCAGCGTGTAACTCAAGGGCGTATCGGCAGGGAGCAGCTTCAGATTGCGTTCTTCCCAGGCTTGCAGATCCTCGATGCTAAAAGCGTTGCTGAGACTGAGAATCGGGGCAGGGTGGCGGACTTTGGGCAGGTCTTCTGAAAGATCGCTCCCAACCCGCTGTGTTGGCGAATCGGGGGTGACGAGTTCCGGGTATTCAGCTTCCAGCGTCTTGAGTTCGTGATAGAGCTTGTCGTATTCGGCATCGCTGATGACCGGGCTGCCCAGTACATTGTAGCGATAGCTGTGGAAATTGATCTGGTCGCGCAGTTCAGCGGCGCGGCGGGCGAGATCAGCAGTCATGATCGATCCTCATAGAATGGTGAAGCCCTACTCGGGTCTGGAAACAGCCTGGAGCAGATCGGTCGTCCCATCGTTCTCGGCAGCCCAGCCGGTGATGCTTCCGTCCAGGCTGCGAAGCTGCCACCAGTTCAAGCCATTGGCGGGCTGCGGCCCATCCAGCACGATGAACTGGTCGCCTGGATCGGCGACATCGACGACTCCTTGATCGGTTCCTGGCCCAAGCCTGACATTGATCCCGCGATCTCCGATGACGACCACGGTGCTGCCAATCGTGATGCGCGGCGCGGGTGTTGGCGTCGGCGTAAAGACGATAGGTGCGAGCGTGGGGCCGCTGAGTGCCAACGGCGCAGTGGACGCCACCTCAAACCCAGGCGGTAAAGTCGGTGAGGCCAGCAGTGAAGGCATCGTGAGGGCTGGTGTCGCCGACGGAATGGCCGTCAGCACCACGATGCGCGGGGGCAGCGTGGCCGCGTTTCGTCCTCCCAGTGCGAACAGAGCCAGTACGACGCACGACACGGCTCCACACACCAGCATCAGGGTGAGAATCACCGACCACAGTGGCAGTCGCAGTGCCGAATTCTGGCGAACCCGCTGTCCCGGATCAGGCATCAAGCCGCGCTTGGGCTTCTCCATTTCGCCTGGCTGCACCAGTCGCACATCCTTGACCGGCCCCACCCCGCGCGTGTGATCCAGAGGGGTTTGAAGCCGTGTGCGTTCGTCTTCCGGGAGATCAGGCGGAGGCGGTGCTGGACTGACAGCCATGGCTTATCCCCGCTTTTGAGTCCAGGCGATGAATTGTTCGACCGGCCAGGTATTGATGACCGAAGTCGCTTCGACCCAGCCTCGCCGGGCTGTCGTTATTCCGAAATGGAGTAAGTCCATCTGTTCGGCATTGTGGGCATCGGTATTGATCGAGATCGGAATGCCCAGTTCCACGGCACGCCGTGCATACTGCGCTTCCAGGTCAAGCCGGCGCGGATTGGCGTTGATCTCCAGGGCTGTACCGGATTCACGCGCGGCTGCGAATACGGCATCCATATCCAGATCGGCAGGCTCTCGATCAGGGATATACTGCCCGCGCGGGTGTCCGATCAGATCGACATGGGAGTTACGCAGAGCGTTCAAAACACGCTGGGTGATCTGTTCGCGCGGCTGTCGCAGACTGACATGCAGGGAGGCAATCACGAAATCCAGCCTTGCCAGGACTTCATCGGGATAATCTAGGCTGCCATCGGCATTCATGTCCATTTCTGTGCCGTGGAATACCCGGAAGTTCGACCCCATCTCGGCATCGACCCGTCGTACTTCTTCCTGCTGATCCAGCAGTCGCTCAATGCTCAACCCGTTGGCAATGCCCAGGCTGCGCGAATGGTCGGTGATGACAATATACTTGCGACCGCGCCGGCGGGCTTCTTCCGCCATTTCCCGCACGCTCAGCGTTCCGTCGCTCCAGGTCGTGTGCATGTGCAGGTCGGCCTGAATGTCCTGAATGGAAATCAGGTTGGGCAGGCGGTTGCCTTGCGCGGCCTCGACCTCGCCGCTGTCCTCACGCAGTTCGGGCGGAATCCAGGGTAGTCCCAGCATAGCATAGACTTCTTCTTCGGTCGCACACAACCGCTTCGGGGCGTCTTCGATGATGACCCCTTCGCTGTTCACGGGGCTGAAAGCGTGTTCATTCAGGCTCCAACCCCGCTGAAGCGCCAATTCCCGCAGCCGGATATTGTGCGCCTGACTGCCTGTAAAGTAACTGAGCGCCGTCCCCCAACGCGCTTTCTCCAGAATTCGCAGATCGACTTGCAGCCCGTTCAACAGTTCGACCGAGCTTTTGGTTGGCCCATGACCGAGGACTCGCGCTACTTGCTCCATCTTCACGAAAGCGTCCATGATGGGCGCGGCGTCATCGCTGGCGATCAACAGATCGACATCGCCGATGGTCGGTCGCCCGCGGCGGATGCTGCCAGCCACCGCGCCTTCTATCGCTCCTGGCAGTGTCAACAAATAGGTCAGGATGTCTTGCGCGGCAGGTTGGGCGATGCCGAGCGGCTGCCGTCCGGTCTGCCGTGCCAGCGCCTCGATCCCTTCCACGATTTTCTTTTCGCTCTTCTCGCCCATGCCGGGGAGATCGCGCAGTTTTCCAGCACGCGCTGCCGCTTCGAGTTCAGGCAGCGTGGTGATCGCCAACTGCTCCCAGAACAGCTTCGCTTTTTTCGGCCCAACGCCGTTGACATGTACCAGCGCGACCAGGCCTTCAGGGATTTCCTGTTTGAGCCGCTCGTAGAACTGAAGCTGACCCGTTTCCAGCATCTCGGTGATTTTCGCTGCCAGCGTATCCCCGATGTTGGGCAGTTCGGTCAGCGTACCTTCCGCAGCGACAGCTCTAAGATCGCGCGGCAGGTCGCGGATTGTTTCTGCCGCCCGCCGATACGACAGCACTCGATGGATGATCTCGCCTTTGATCTCCAACATCACCGAAACATTCTCAAAGATCGTGGCGATATCGCGGTTCGTCAAACTCAACTTGCGACTCCCGTGAATAGAACGAATGTTTCTATTATAGCGCAATCATGATGGATCGCTCGATATTTCGATGAGACTTCCGTCGAATTCGCCGCTGATAGAACTGCGTCCTTCCGAATCCAGAAGGTAGCTGACCTGTCCTGTTTTGTAGCCACCGATTTGTACGCTCAGGGTCAAGTCTCCGTTTTCATAGTCATAGCGGCCGCTGCCCGTGATGGTGAACCCCTGCGAGAACGCGCACGTGCTGAACCGGAATTGATCCCCACTGAACGATGGCGCGAACGACAGTACACCACCTTGCGGACAGGCCATCATTGTGAGCGTTTCCCCATCCCAGTAGTAATACTCCGGCAGGTACAGCAGATCGGTTGTCAGCGCGTTCAACACAGCCAGCGGCGAATCCAGTTCAGCCGCATCTGCGGGGGCAAGCGGTTGGTAAGGATCACTGACTACGCCCTCACATTCAATGCGTCGCTCTTCTGGACGAGTTCCATCGACCAGAAAATCTGTAATGAGGTCGTCAGGGCAGGCATCGCCTCGACCGAAGATGACATGTGCCCCTCCCTGGGTCACGATCAGATATCCGTCGTCCAGGTGACTGAAGATTCGTTCGGCATTGGCAACGGGCGTCGCAGGGTCTGCCGTCGCACCCAGGACGAATGTGGGTATACCCCGCGCCACAAAGGGAGTAGGGCGTTCATCGGGTGGTTGTCCCGGCCAGAACACGCAGGGGAGATCACCGTAAATCAGCGAACCAAAATGGGGAATCTTGCCCTCGATCTCATCTCCATCACGCAAGAATGCTTCGGCACGCGCTTCCACCGTGCCCTCGAAGTAAGCATAGTCACTGCATTCCACCGCGTAGAACAGCGCGTCCGAGTATCCTTCAGAGCCACCCGGCAGCGGAGTCTCGGTTTCAGGATCGACCCCCAGCGCGTTGTATAGGAGGCTCATCATCAGGGTGAAATCGCCCTTCGATGCTGCTGCCAGCCCGCGCTGCAAGAGCATTCGCGCATCTTCGCTGTAAACGAAGCCGGCCGCCACCGTCTCAAGATCGCTCAACGTGAACTGTCGTGCGTCCGTTCTCCCAGAAGTCAACGCAAACTCTACGGTTATTGGAGCAGTCTGAAGTTCGGCGGCCAATTCATTATAGAAGTCCAGTGCCTGTTCGTTCTGGAAATCTCCCCGGCATGTGTTATCCGAGTTGCAGGCTTGCAGCGTCTCTGCCAGCACTTCGTTGAAAGCCTGGACTTGCTCGGTGTAGTATTCGATCCCTGTGAGTGTCAAGTCCACTGGCCCGTCCAGGATGACTGCGGCAGTATGGTCGGGATGAGCGGCAGCATACTGCTGGACAAACTGTGTGCCGTAACTCTCACCATAGAGCCACAGCTTGTCTTCACCTGCCGCTTGCCGGAAAGCCTCCAGGTCTTCAACAGCCTGACGTGTACCGTAGAAACCCAGCGTATCTGGATCGACGCCCATCTCAGTAATGCATTCATCGGCGAACTGCTGCGCGGTGGCGACGAGTTGCTGCTCTTGTTGCGGTGTGATTGCCTGCCAGTCGGATCGATAGAATTGTGTGGCAGCGGTTGGGCATTTCAGATTACCCGATAGACTTCCGCCGCGCTGGTCAAAGAAGACCAGATCGTAGTGTTCGTTGATTTCAGCCGGAAATGATCCGGCATACGAGTCGGCATATGATAATCCTGATGTGCCGGGACCACCGGTTGCCGTTACGAACATGCCCAGTCTTTCCCCAGTCGCCGGAAGGACGCCAAACACGACCTCTATGCTGCGCGTATCGTTGGGATCGAAGTGATTCAACGGCACCGCCAGTTCAACGCAGGTGAAATCACTGTCGGGGCAGGGATAGCTTCCCAGTTTGTCCAGAATGTCCAAAGTTGAGGATGATTGAACAGCAATCGTCGGAGCCGACGCGAGTGGTAGAAGGAAGAAAATGAGGATAAGAGAGAATCTCATGATCTGTATTGCTGTAGTAAACGAATGGAGTCAGTATAGCCTATGGTTTCATGTGACGCGATGCGCGAACCGCTTGACAGTCCACTGAAATGTCGTTAGGATCATATTCAACTTCATACACTCCAGAAAAGCGTTGATCTGGAAGAGTAAACGTTGAAACGGTGTTCAGAGAGCTGCCGGTAGCTGTGAGGGCAGTACAAACGCCAACGTTGAATGGGCCGGGGAGCTGTTCAGCCGAACCAATATCGAGTAGGCTGTGCCGGAAGCGCACCGTTATCAGAGCGTAGGGTATCACCGCGACAGCGATTGTACCCGGAAAGAGTGAAATCATGGCGTTGGTCATGGTTTAATCAGGGTGGCACCACGGGAATCCCTTCTCGTCCTTGAGCGATAGAGGGATTTTTTATTGGCAGAGACCCGCCAGGGGGATGCAGCCGTGGTGCTATTTGCGACACAGACCCGTGAGAACATTCAACCGAATAGAGAGACGGTTCGCCGCCTGTTCGAGCAGGGCGACCTCGTTCCCGTGTACCGGACTCTCCTGGCCGATCTGGAAACGCCCGTCTCGGTCTATCTCAAGCTGACTCAGGCGGAGCAGTACTCGTTTCTGCTGGAGAGCGTCGAAGGTGGTGAACAGGTCGGGCGTTACTCCTTTCTCGGTGTGAATCCGAAGGGCGCCGTATTTGTCCAGAACGATCAGGTTACGCGCGTCTATCACGGCCAGCGCACGACACGTCCGCTCGCGCCGGGTGAAGATCCACTTCAGGCGGTCAAGTCCGAGTTTGCCCGCGTGAAGCCCGTCCGGTTGGAAGGACTGCCTCGTTTTGTGGGGGGCGCAGTTGGTTATCTCGGATATGATGCTGTGCGCTACTTCGAGCGCCTGCCGAATACCGCTGTGGACGAGATGAATGTTCCCGAAGCCGCCTTCTTGCTCCCCGATACGTTGGTGATCTTCGATCACGCGCGGCATCTGCTCATCATCCTCGCCAACGCTCACAATACGGGCGATCCTGATGCCGCTTACGATGATGCGCTGGTCCGCATCGATGACATCGTGCAGACGCTGCGTCAGCCCACGCCCATTATCCCGGCGTCCGAGTTCCCAATGAAAGAGGAACTCCAATCCAATATGAGCCGCGAACGCTACGAGGAAATCGTCCGCGAGGCGAAGGAATATATCGCCGCTGGGGATGCCTTTCAGATTGTTCTTTCCCAGCGGTTCACGCGGCGTACTTCGGCTCCGGCGCTCGCCATTTATCGCGCGCTGCGGATGTTGAATCCGTCGCCTTACATGTTCCTGCTCAATTTTGGCCCCGACCTCAGTTTGATTGGCGCATCGCCAGAAGTCATGGTGCGCTTGGAAGATGGAACGGCGATGGTGCGACCCATTGCTGGAACCCGACCGCGCGGCTCCAACGAAGCGGAAGACCAGAAAATGGCCGATGAACTCATCAATGACCCGAAGGAACGCGCCGAACATGTCATGCTCGTCGATCTGGGCCGGAACGATTTGGGCCGGGTTTGTGACTATGGTTCAGTGCGGGTTTCGCGCATGATGTATGTCGAACGGTACTCCCACGTCATGCATATTGTCAGTCAGGTCGAAGGAAAGCTGCGGGGAGATATGGATGCCTTCGACCTGCTGCGGGCGACCTTCCCGGCAGGTACATTGAGCGGCGCGCCCAAAGTGCGGGCGATGGAAATCATCGAGGAACTGGAAGGCACACGGCGCGGAACCTATGCCGGCGCGGTAGGCTACTTCAGTTTCGATGGTTCCATGGACACGTGCATTACTATACGTGCCGTCCTGATGCGTGGCGATACGGTCGCCTTGCAGTCTGGCGCCGGCATTGTGACCGACAGCGATCCAGCGCGTGAGTATGAGGAAAGCATCAACAAAGCGCGTGCGGTCGCGGTCGCCATCCAGTATGCGGAACAAGGCTTATTGTAGGAGGTATGTGTGGCCGTCAAACGTGTGATTTTCATCCGTCCGGGTGAGACCGATTGGAACCGTGATCTGCGCTGGCAGGGGTGGGTCGCCGCGCCGATGAATGAGCATGGCTGTCGGCAGGTACAGCGGCTGGCGAACTTCATTCGCAATATCGGCATTGGCGCTCTCTACACCAGCGATTTGAAACGCGCTCTGGAAACCGCCGAACTGCTGACCGAGCGCCTGGGGTTTGCCGCAGTCATCGATCCTCGCCTCCGCGAGCGTAGTATTGGGGTCTGGCAGGGATTGACCCGTGAAGAGATGCGCGAGTGGTACCAGGAAGATTATGATCGTCTCCAGGCTGATCCAGAGACCTTCCAGATTCCCGGTGGCGAATCCCGTCAGGATGTCAAGAAGCGCATGGTGGCCGTGTTCGAGGATATTCTGGTGCAGTCCCGTTCTGAGACAGTTGGGATCATCACCCACACCACAGCGGTTCACGCCCTGCTGGATGTGATTCTGCCCAGCGGTTTCGCGGGTGAGGAAGGTGTTCGCAATACT
>JAEUQZ010000920.1 GCA_016788965.1 Anaerolineae bacterium
ACTGGTCCGTGAGATCCACCGGGGCGGCCAGGGCGCGGTGTACCTGGCGATCCAGGTGGCGACGAAGCGGCGGGTGGCGCTGAAGGTGATGCACGGGGGGCCGTTCCGCGGGTCGTCGGGGCGGGCGCGCTTCGAGCGCGAGGTGCAGATCCTCGGGCAACTGAACCACCCGAACATCGTGAAGATCCACGACTCGGGGGTGGCGGCGGACGGGTCGTGCTACTACGTGATGGACTACATCTCGGGCCGATCGCTCGACACGCTGATCGAAGAGAACAAGAAGCGTCCGATCGAGGAGACGCTGCGGTTCTTCGCGAAGGTGTGCGACGCGGTGAACGCGGCCCACCGGCGCGGGGTGATCCATCGCGACATCAAGCCCTCGAACATCCGCGTGACGCCGGCGGGCGAGCCGATCCTGGTGGACTTCGGGCTTGCCAAGACCGCGGTGCCGGACGTGACGGACGAGGACCGCCCGAAACTGATGACGATGACGGGGCAGTTCATCGGGTCGCTGCCGTGGGCGAGCCCGGAGCAGGCCGAGGGCGTGCCGGACCACATCGACGTGCGGACGGACGTGTATTCCTTGGGCGTGATCCTGTAC
>JAEUQZ010000921.1 GCA_016788965.1 Anaerolineae bacterium
TCCGCGCAACGTAATTTCGCCGGTCATTGCCACTTCCTTGCGAATGGCAATGCGCGTCAGAGCCGACGCCATCGCCGTTGCCATGGTAATTCCCGCCGACGGCCCGTCTTTCGGAATTGCGCCTTCGGGCACGTGGATGTGCAAATCGTGGCTCTTGTGAAATTCCTTCGGAATGCCAAGCTCGGCAGCGCGCGAACGGATGTAAGTAATTGCCGCCTGCGCCGATTCCTGCATGACATCGCCAAGCTTGCCGGTCAATGTCACTTTGCCCGAACCTTCGAGCAACGTGGCTTCGACCTGCAACACATCGCCTCCGACTTCGGTCACAGCCAGCCCATTAACCAAGCCGACTTCGCTGCGTTCCGTGACTCGAATCGGACGGAATTTGATCGGGCCAAGCAATTGCCGGACGGAAACCGAATCCACCACAAAATTGAACGGCTCGTCAGCTTCCCTCTTTTGCTGGACGAATTGGCGAGCGACTTTGCGACAGATCGAGCCGATTTCACGTTCCAGATTCCGAACGCCTGCTTCGCGAGTGTAATACTCGATCAGCGTTTTTAATCCGTCTTCGGTGAAAGCGATCTGTTCCGGTTTCAAT
>JAEUQZ010000922.1 GCA_016788965.1 Anaerolineae bacterium
ACACTTTCTGCGCCTCTCCCGCGGGGTCCATGAAGGGCATCCCGACCTGCGCTGCTTCACGGGAACCTGGGTGGAGGTGGAGGCGGATCCTCCCATGGCCCTCGCGTTGGATGGCGAGGTGACGGGCATGAGCCCGGTGAGGATTCAGGTGTGCCGGGAAAGCCTGCGCGTCCTGTCCTTGGGGCCCCGGTCGGCGCGATGACGCCTACCGTTTCCGGACCGCCAGCATGGGGCGGAGATATCTTCCCGTGTGGGACTCCGGGGTGACGGCCACCTGCTCCGGGGTTCCCTCGGCCACGATCCGTCCGCCGGCGTCGCCGCCCTCCGGCCCCAGGTCGATCAGCCAGTCGGCCTCCGCAATCAGGTCGAGGTTGTGTTCGATCACCACGACCGTGTGGCCCGCATCCACGAGGCGCTGCAGGACCGCCACCAGGCGTTGAACGTCCTGGATGTGCAGGCCGATGGTGGGTTCCTCCAGGATGAAAAGATCCCGCCGTTGGCGTCCGCGGATCCGGGGTTGGAGATCCGCGAATTCGCCTTCCGCGGCCGCGGCTTTGAGTCCCCCGAGGAGGTGGGTGACCAGCTTGATCCGCTGGGCTT
>JAEUQZ010000923.1 GCA_016788965.1 Anaerolineae bacterium
GTCGAGCAAGTATACCGCATGGGTGGGGATTAGGGGTTAGGGGGGGATTAGGGAAGACAGAAGACGAATTGAACCGCAGAGACGCGGAGGACGCAGAGATCATACGGAGGGGTGAGGAAGATTCCACCACAGAGACACAGAGGAATACGGAGGGAGAATGGACTTTAGCCGCAATCCCCTTACGGGGAGGCTTAGCACAGACGCAAAGGGCGCAAAGAGAAGGCAGAAGAATCTAACCGCGAAGGCGCAAAGAACGCAAAGGAATGCGGAGGCGGGCGCTCCAATGAGCGAGGGCGGAGGCGGCGAAGACCCACCAGACGATTTCGGTCGGGAAGAGGTAGCGGGGTACGGCGTCCAGGACGAAATGCACCAGGGAGGTGTAGACCAGGAAGCCGATGAGCGGCAGGGTCAGGCGCCAGCGATGCCGGGTTAGGATCATCCCGGCCAGGCCAGCGATCAGGCCGGTGTAGTGGAACAGGTAGATCACCAGTTTGGGCCAGAGGGATTCGCCCTGGGTAATGGCGAGCAGCCCGCCGAGGCTGCGATCATCGCGGAACCAGGCGGCGACCAGATCGCGCAGGCTTTGGCCGGGGAACAGG
>JAEUQZ010000924.1 GCA_016788965.1 Anaerolineae bacterium
TGCGCAACATGCACACACCGGTCGAGGTGGTTCATCCGCAAGACGTATACACCGCCGGCCGATTGATGGCCGACTACATCGCCGGCCTGGGCCCCGATTATCTGGCCCGCCTCGCCCGGGAGTTGGATTAACTGATGGCCGCCTCAACCCGCCGGCGCGCAAACCCGGCGCTCCCCACTTTGGATCTCGTGCAGAAGCTCTCTGAGACCGTCGCGGTGTCGGGTGATGAAGGCCCGATCCGGCGCCTGGTGATCGAGGCGATCACGCCGCACGTCGATAGCGTCACGGTCGACGCGCTCGGCTCGGTCCTGGCCGTCAAGGCGGCGAGCGCGCGCTCGTCGGGCCGGGCCGGCCGCGGTCGCGGCGAGCGCGTCATGCTGGCCGCGCATATGGACGAGATCGGCTTCATGATCACGGGTGTCGATTCCGAAGGCGCGCTGCGCTTCGACGTGGTTGGTGGCGTGGATGACCGACAGTGGATCGGCAAGCCGGTCTGGATCGGGCCCGAGCGCGTGCCTGGTGTGATCAGCGCGGCCCCGATGCACCTGCTCAACAGTGAGCGCCGCCTGACCGTCGTGCGCCCAGCCACGTTGCGGAT
>JAEUQZ010000925.1 GCA_016788965.1 Anaerolineae bacterium
GCAATACGCGATCACCTCGCCGTCCGCTTTGATATTCTTCCCTTCATACAACGCGCGCAATTCTTCGGGGGTCTTAAACGTGCTGTCCGCTTCATTCACGGCGGTCGCCCACGGAATGCTCACCGCGCCGGGGATGTGTCCGCCGCGTGTGGCGCCCTCTTGCGGGTAATTCGGCATCGAGATCAACTCGCCCGAATATTCCTTCGGCGAACGCACGTCTACAAGCGGCTTCTTCTCGTTGGACTGTTTCAACACCTCATCGCGGAAGGCGCGGATGGACCGATCCGCTTCTTTCGCGCGGTAGGCTGTTTTCCCATAGGAGGCGATTTCCTTCACCAGCGGCCGGTTCTCCTTCTCCCACTTGAGGCGCCCGCCGTTCATGATCTTCACATTCTCGTGTCCGTAATATTGGAACAGCCACAGCGCGTAGCATGCGAACCAGTTGGATTTATCGCCATAAAAAACGACGGTGGTGTCGTTGGCAATGCCGAGGCTCGAGAGAGTCTCCTCGAACTTTTCTTTGGTGAGAAAATCGCGGCGCAACGGATGTTGGAGCGTGCTGAACCAATCTACTTGCGCGGCGCCGGGGATGTGCCC
>JAEUQZ010000926.1 GCA_016788965.1 Anaerolineae bacterium
CGCCCACATACTGCAGCCGGCGCCGCACCTTCCGCAGCGCGCCCTCAGTGAGGCGTGTCAGATCCTGGCCATCGTAAAGCACCTGCCCGGCCTGGGGGCGCTTGAGCAGCGCCAGGCTGCGGCCCAATTCGGGGTGCGCGTCAACCATGACGCGCACTTCGCCGGGCTCGATCGACAGGCTGATCGGCGTGGCCCCGGGCGCAATGACAAGCGAAGTCGCAGCAAACAGGCTCATTGCTCAATCACCCAGGAGCTTCCGGTCATCTTTGCTCAGCGGGGCTCGCTCGAGCAGATCCGGCCGACGCCGACGCGTGCGCAGCAACGCCTGCTGACGGCGCCAGCGGGCGACCTTGCCGTGATCGCCGCTGACCAGGATGTCGGGCACGCGCCACCCACGGTACTCGGCCGGGCGCGTGTAGTGCGGGTACTCGAGCAGCCCCATGGCGAAGGAGTCGTCCTCGGCGCCGGTCGGGTCGCCCAGCACACCCGGCAGCAGCCGTGCTACGGCGTCGACCACGATCAGGGCCGCCAGCTCGCCGCCAGTCAGCACGTAGTCGCCGATGGAGAGCTCGTCGGTGGCCAGGTGCTCGCGGATGC
>JAEUQZ010000927.1 GCA_016788965.1 Anaerolineae bacterium
GACGGCCGAAAGCCCCGACAGCGCGCGCACCTGCAGGCGGCCGTCGCGCCCGGGCCGGCACCACGCCGCCCAGTGATAAGGCAGCAGCCGGTGGCTGTCGTTGACGGCCGTGAACGCCAGCGCCGCCTCGTCGGGCGCGCGCCGCGCCGCGAGTTCGAGTTCGCGCAGCGTCGCCAGCCGCTCGACCAGCGCGCCGAGGGCCGGATCGCTCGCAGACGGTGGCAGCGTCGTCATGGCGGCGTGAACCGGGCCACACCGCTCATGCCGGCGAGCAGCCCGGCCGGATGGGCTTCGCTGAAGCGGGCGATCAGTTCGATGGTCTGGCTGGCGGCATCGACGCGGGCGTTCAGAGAGCGTTGCCAAACCGTGCAAGGCACTGATCCAGCGATCGCATTTCACCCTTCCCCCTCTGGGGGAAGGGCCGGGGATGAGGGCTTTTCCGGCACGCGGAATCACGGTTGGCGAGGGCGTTTTGATGCGCAAAAGCAGCCCTCACCCCAACCCCTTCCCCAGCGGGCATGGGTATCTACACATCTCCAGCGGCCTTGCGGATGCGACAACCAGCGGCCGGCGGATCATCGCCAAAGGCAAGCAATT
>JAEUQZ010000928.1 GCA_016788965.1 Anaerolineae bacterium
CCCGGCGTCGCCGCTGGGCAGCACGGTGGAAAGGTGGAAGCTGCTGTCAGTCTTGGAAAACCAGCCCATGGTCGTCTGTGCTCCTGGCTCGTGAGGAAGTGACACCGCCGGCCGCGGCCGGCTGCAGCGCAGACCGCGCGGCGCCTGATTCTGAGGGCGCAGCGGTGGCCCTGCACAATGGGGCGCTTCAATTGGCCGCTCGCGGCCGCAGAACGAGGCAAGCCGCATGCAATACCGGACGCTGGGCTCGCGCAGCAGCCTGAAGGTGTCAGAAATGATCCTGTTCACGATGATGTTCGGCGACCAGACCGACGAGGCCGAGGCCGGCCGCATCGTGGCCGATGCCCGCGAGCGGGGCGTCAACTTCATCGATACCGCCGATGTCTATTCGCGCGGCGGCAGCGAGCGCCTGCTCGGGCGCCTGATCCGGGACTCGCGCGCGCATTGGGTGCTGGCCACCAAGCTGGGCAACCGCATGGACGAGGGGCCTAACGATCAACATTATTCACGCTGGCATGTGCTGCGCGCCTGCGAGGCGAGCCTGCAGCGGCTGGGCACCGACCATGTCGATCTCTACTACCTGCACCGCGACGTCA
>JAEUQZ010000929.1 GCA_016788965.1 Anaerolineae bacterium
CGGCGCGTATCTTTCCGGCAGGCTACGGATTGAAGTCCCAGAGGTACGACGCGCCGGCAACGGGAACGCTATCCAAGTGCGCGGCGCGAAAGAGAATAACCTGAAGAATATCGATGTTGATATTCCGTTGGGCAAGATGGTGTGCATCACAGGGGTAAGCGGCAGCGGAAAAAGCACGCTGATGTTGGATATTCTGTATACACGACTGGCACAGGTTATCAACGGCAGCAAGGAACGCCCCGGCGCACATGATACGATTGAGGGTATCCAACACATTGATAAGATCATTAACATTGATCAATCCCCGATTGGACGAACCCCACGCAGCAACCCCGGAACATATACAAAAATGTTTGATGCTATCCGCACCCTGTTCACAGAACTACCGGAGAGCAAAATCCGCGGTTATACAGCAGGACGATTTAGCTTTAACGTCAAAGGTGGACGATGCGAGCACTGTGAAGGACAGGGGCAACTGAAGATTGAAATGCAATTCTTGCCGGATATTTATGTCACCTGTGATGTGTGTAACGGGAAACGATACAACCGCGAAACCTTACAGGTGAAATATAAGGGCAAGAGTATTGCTGACGTGT
>JAEUQZ010000092.1 GCA_016788965.1 Anaerolineae bacterium
TATCATTCTTATCGTTTCTCATCGATCACCGCATTTTGCCATCAACTATAAACTATAAACTATAAACTTTTTTCCCCTCACTGACACAAATGACATCGGCGGCACTGACGCCATTGCCGCCATTTGCGACAACTCATGATCTTATTTGTATGGTGATAAGCTGTCAGCTAATAACGATCAGCCTTTCATGAACACCATTGTGAAAATCTCCGCTTGCGCCTACGCGCATTCGCCTATACAGTGGAAATTGTGTCCTGCTTTACATCTTTATCCCAAATGAAACAAGGAGACTCTCCACATGCGTAAGCTGCTTCTGTCCGCTCTGCTCATCGGCGCGCTGCTGGTCATGGGACTCGGCGCGGTCGCCGCCCAGGATGACCGCACCCCGATTGAACTCGGCGAGTGGGTCGAAGGCGAACTGACCAACAACGACTATGAACTCAAGTACACCTTTGCAGGCAAAGAGGGTGATATCGTCCTCGTCGAGATGCAGCCCAAGCCCGGCACGTATGACCTCGACCCCTATATCGTCCTGCGCGATAGCGACGGCGATGTCCTCGGCCAGAACGATGACTTCGGCTACCCGCTGTCCGTGGTCGTGGCCGAACTCGGCGCTGACGAAGAGTACGTCGTGCTGGCGACCCGCTCCGGCGGTTCGACCGGCAGCAGCGAAGGTGAATTCTGGCTGCGCGTCAGCGTGGTCGATCTGGTTGATTCCGGCAGCGAACTGGAAGCCACCATCACCTCGGTCAGCGAAGAGGACATCCCCTCGGTCTTCGTGATGCGCCCGGAAGAGAGCGGCGAAGTCACCATCACCTTCAGCCAGGAAGTCAGCGAACTCTACGCCTCGCTGCGCCTCTCCCCCTGGGTCGATGACAGCTTTGAAAGCACGCTGCTCAGCCTGGAAAGCACTGCCGGCGTCAGCGAAGCCAGCTTCACCGTCGAACTGGATGGCGGGCAGTTCTATATCCTGCGCGTCGCCCGCGCCTTCGGTTCCTTCGTCTTCGATGAGATGGAAAACACCGTCGTCATCGGCGTCGAATAACCTGTGCGTTCAGGGGATGGGGCAGCCGCTCCATCCCCATTCCTCCTACCCATGCCCCCCCTCTACGTCGTCCCCACCCCCATCGGCAACCTGGAGGACATTACCCTGCGGGCGCTGCGCCTCCTGCGTGAAGTAACGCTCATCGCCGCCGAGGACACCCGTACCACCCGCGTCCTGCTTCAGCATTACCAGATCACCACGCCGCTGACCAGCTACCACGAACATAATAAGCTGGCCCGCCTGGATGCCATCTTCCGCGCCCTGGAAAACGGCGATGTGGCCCTCGTCTCCGATGCCGGCACGCCCGGCGTCTCCGATCCCGGCTACGAACTGGTGGCCGAGGCCATTACCCGCGGCATCCGCGTCGAGGTGCTGCCGGGAGCCAACGCCATCCTGCCCGCCCTGGTCGGCTCCGGCCTGCCCACCGACCGCTTCACCTTTCTGGGGTTCCTCCCGCGCCGCGAGAAGGCTCTGCGCGAGTTCATCGAGTCTGTCCGCGCCGAACGCGGCACGCTCATCGCCTACGAAAGCCCCAACCGCCTCGTCGAGACGCTGGAAACCCTTCGCGCTCTCCTGGGCGACCGCCGCGTTTGCGTTGCCCGCGAACTCAGCAAGAAGTTCGAGACCTTCGAGCGCGGCACGCTCGGCGAGATCATTGCCCGCTTCCGTGAACAGCTCCCGCGCGGCGAGATCACCCTGGTGATCGCCGGAGCCGCCGAGGATGCTCCTGCCGAATGGGACGCCGAGCGCGTCCGGGCTGCCCTCCATGAACGCCTGGCTGCCGGGGAACCGCTCAGCAGCGCGGCGCGGGCCGTCGCCGCCGAGTCGGGCTGGAACCGCCGCGATGTCTATGACTTAGGGATTGGAAACGAGTAAAATCCCAAACGTGCCGTCTCTCGGCATCAGCGCACATTGGGGTCGAGGACACGGGTTACTTCCATGATGAGGAGGGGAGCATGAGCATTCCACGTATGGCGGAAACGCTGCCGGAATGGATGGCCTTTCTGGAAGGGCTGGCAGCCGATGTCGAGGCGGGCCGGCTATCGGACTGGCCGAGCTACGCGGCGCGGGCGCGGGCATTCTACACCCCCGAAATGATGGCGCGGATCGAACCGGTTGTACCGGACTGGGGACTGATGGCGACCTTCGCCAACCAGCAGACCTTGATCCATGTGACCTCGGTGCTGACGGCCTTGCTGCGGCTGGATGAATACCAGCAGGCCGAGCCGGAGCGCCGGGCGGTGATGGAATGGATCGTGCTGTTTCACGACATCGCCAAAGAAGCCCGCCGGGGAAGCCACGATTACGTCCACGGCTTTCGTTCGGCAGCGGTGGCCGGGCGGTCGCTGGCGGGTCTAGGATTCCCGGCGGCGGCGGATTTCGGGGAACGGATCGATGGGTGGTACGACCTGACGTATCAGGCGGTGAGGACGCGGGAAGATGTAGCCGATCCCATCCAGGACAACCGCCAGCTTGAGGCGATTGTGTCGGGGATCGAAGGGCTGTACGGGGTGGACTCGCCGGCCTATCTGGTCGTCATGGCGGTGCTGCTCCATCTATCGGTAGACCTGAAGGACGACTATCCGACAGTCGCGCCGTTGGATGATGCGGGATTGAAGCGCCATGTCACGCCGAGCGTGCTGCCCTATCTGAGGATGATGCTGCGGCTGGATAACGACGGCTGGCTCCAGTTCGATCCAGAGGATCGGGCGATCCAGCGCGAGCGGGTGAGGGTAGCCTTCGACCGGATCGCGCGGCTTCATGAGGACTGATCGACTCTATCTGTATCTTTTGTTGGGTACAGCTATTCCGGTGTTCATGGGGGCGCTGCTGCTTGTGAGCAGCGTTTTTCTGCTGCTCGGCTTTTCCCTGGAATGGTATCACATTCCCCTGGCGGCTGTTCCAGGCGCTCTTTTTGTTTGGTGGGGAGCAGGGCAATTCTTTCCCCGAATACGCCGACGAATGTTTCTCGCTACCAGCGCCTGGGCCGTCGGCGCATTCGTTGTATTCGCCTTACTGAACGGATGGATTTACGACACCTCATGGGATGGACAGAACTATCATTTTGAAGCGATTTTGCAGCTCGTCGATGGGTGGAATCCGTTCTATGAACGCCCTACTAACGCTATCTATTCCCCACACCTGGAACATTTCCCGAAAGGCCCGTGGATCAATGCGGTTGCGCTCTACAAGCTGACGGGCAATTTGGAGCAGGCCAAAGCATTTCACATGCTGTTGATGCTGGCGGCCTATCTGCTGTCCATAACGGCACTTTCAACCTTTCGAAGGCTGAAGCGCCAGTGGGTGATCCTGCTGAGCCTACTTGCCACCTTCAATCCGGTCAGCATATGTCAGCTCTTCACGTTCTACGTCGATGGCCTGATGGCATCATCAATCGTGATTGTCATCAGCCTGTTCATCCTCATCTACCGCCAGCCGAGCCGGCCGTTGCTGGTTACGGCAGCAAGCACAATCGTCATCATGGTCAACATCAAACTGACCGGGGCGATCTATGCTGCCATCTTCGGGGTGAGCTTTGGCCTGTGGGTCATCTATCATAAGAAGCACTACCGCCTTGCGCTTGCCACCTGCTTGCTCGCCGGGTACTTCGCTGGTGTTCTCATTGTTGGCTACAATCCCTATATCTCCCAGTACGTCAGCCAGTATCTGTCTACTGGGAATCCTTTTTATCCGTCCGATTTGAGAACATATATTCCCCTAGAAGACAACGCCCCCGCCAATTTCCCCAGTATGAATTGGGGCGATAAGCTCCTCACTTCACTCTTCTCAAGATCGCAGGAGACCAAAGGGCCTTCTCAATACAAATGGCCGTTCACATTTGATTTGATGGAACTCATGGCCTTCTATGCGCCAGATGTCCGTGTCGCAGGTTTTGGGCCTCTCTTCGGCGGCGCGGTGCTGCTAACGGGTGCTCTATTGATGGTGGCGATTGCTCGATATTGGATGCGGCTGATGGCTGCCCCTATCCTGGTGCTGCTCCTGGTTGCTACCCTGGTGAGCGGGCTGTCGAATCCTGAAGCGTGGTGGGCGCGTTTTGTTCCCCAGTTGTGGTTGGTTCCGCTGCTGATCATCCTCCTCATCGTGTATACCGTGCCGCGCGGAAGGCTCTACCGGCTGAGCCATATCGTCGTTGTGATTCTATGCGTCAATCTGATGCTCATTACCCCACCCTATTTGATTAGTGCCGTCGCTCGCAGCGCCCTGCAAACTCTTCACCTGGCGCAGCTCAAGAATGCTGACGAGCGGATCATCGTCACTTTCAATCGTTTCGTCAGCATGGAGTTCCGCTTCAGGGAGTCGGGAATTGAGTATCAATCCGTAGATGAACTACCATGTCCTGTTTCTCAGCAGCAATCCATAATGGGTACGGAAACGCGGATTTGCTCACCGCAGATGAGGTGACGCAAGAGGTTTTTGGGAGAATCCTGGGGTCAAGAAGCTTAAGACCCGCCTTCACGAGGGATAAAGGCTATCTGAAATCAAAACCCCTCCGGGATGTGGAGGGGTTTTTGCGTCAATGGGAGAGTTAGGTGTGAACCTTGATGTCCTTGGGATCGATGACCCCCTCGCGCGTGCCGCGCATGATCGCCAGCTTGACCTCACCGATGGCGCGGGTGACTTCAATGCCGCGCGGGCAGGCCGGGGTGCAGTTGAAGATGGTGCGGCAGCGCCAGACCCCGTCCGGCTCGGCCAGCACATCCAGGCGTTCTTTGGTGGCCTGATCGCGCGTATCGAAGATGAAGCGGTGCGCCTGAACGATAGCGGCCGGGCCGACGTACTGGCCGTTGGCCCAGAAGCTGGGGCACGACGTGGTGCAGCAGGCGCACAGGATGCAGTTGGTGGTGTCGTTGATGATCTGCTGTTCCTGCGAGTCGTGCAGGCGTTCGCGGCCATCCGCCGGGACCGGCGTGTTGTTGACGAAGAAGGGCATGATCTGGCGGTAATGGGCGAAGAACGGCTCCATATCGACGATCAGATCTTTGAGGATGGGCAGACCCAGGATCGGCTCGACCTGAATCTTCGCGCCGGTATCGCGGACGAGGAGCTTGCAGGCCAGCGCATTGCGCCCGTTGATCCGCATGGCGTCGGAACCACAGATGCCATGTGAACAGGAGCGGCGGAAGGCCAGCGTGCCATCCTGCTCCCACTTGACGCGGTGGAGCAGTTCGAGGATGCGGTCGGTTTCGGCGACATCCTTCAGGTTGAATTCCTGCCAGTAGGGCTTGGCCTTCTTGGGGTCTTCCGGGTTGTAACGTCGGATTCTGAATGTGACTTCCATCGTGTGTTCCTGTTCTTTATCCAATCGAACCCGGTCTAGTAGACGCGCTCTTTAGGAGCGAAGCGGGGGTCTTCAGCAGCCAGCGACGTATCCACGGGCTTCTTGTGATTGAGTTCGATGTCGGGATGCCCAGCCGGATAGGGCTGGTCGGACTTGCGGTAGGCCAGCGTATGTACCATCCAGTTCTCGTCATCGCGCTTCTGGAAATCTTCGCGGAAGTGCGCCCCCCGGCTTTCGGTGCGGGCCACCGAACTGACGGCAGTGACTTCAGCCAGATCGAGCAGGCAGCCGAGTTCCCAGGCTTCCAGCAGGTCGGTGTTGAACTTGTAGCCAGTGTCGTCGAAGGTCAGATCGCTGCGGTAGCGGTCGCGGAGTTCGCGGACACTGGTGACGGCATCCTTCATCCCCTGCTCGACGCGGAACACGCCCACGTTGTCCATCATGACGGCCTGCATCTCTTTGCGAAGCTGGTAGGGGCGGGTCTTGCCGTTGGCGCGGGCGCTGCGGAGCCGGTTGAACTCGGCTTCGATCTCAGCGGTGGGATTGGCAGGCAGCGGGACGAAATCAGCCTTCTTGACGTATTCGGCGATCTTCATGCCGCCGCGCCTTCCGAAGACGATCAGATCGACCAGTGAGTTCGTACCCAGGCGGTTAGCGCCGTGGCAGCTCACGCAGGCGACTTCGCCCGCGGCGTACATGCCGGGCAGGACGGTCTCATGCTCGTCCATGATGACTTCGGCGTCGATGTTGGTGGGGATGCCGCCCATGGCGTAATGGGCGGTCGGCTGGATAGGCATGGCTTCGCGGAGCGGATCGACGCCCGCGAAGGTGCGGCAGACATCCAGCGTTTCGGCCAGGACGCGGGCGATATAGGCATCATCGACGCGGCGGGTTTCCCCGGCTTCGGCCAGATAACGGTTGACGGTGGCCGGGCGGATGTCGAGGTGGACGTAGTCCTTGCCGTTGATGCCGTTGCCCGCGCGGACTTCGTGGTAGATGGCGCGGCTGACGACATCGCGGCTGGCGAGGTCCTTGATCTTGGGGGCATAGCGTTCCATGAAGCGTTCGCCCTTGCGGTTGAGGAGGATGCCGCCCTCGCCGCGGATGCCTTCAGTGAGCAGGACGCCCAACCCATAAAGCCCGGTGGGATGGAACTGGAAGAACTCCATGTCTTCCATGGGGACGCCGCGCCGATAGACGACGGCCGCGCCATCGCCCGTCAGCGTATGGGCGTTGCTGGTGATGCGCCAGACACGGCCCCATCCGCCCGTGGCGAAGAGCGTAGCCTTGCCGTGGAAAACATGATACTCGCCGCTGCCGAGTTGAATGGCGACGACGCCGACGCAGGCTCCCTGGTTCATGAGGACATCGACGACGTGGAACTCATCGAAGAAGCGCACATCGCGCTTGATGCACTGCTGGTAAAGGGTCTGCAAGATCATGTGCCCGGTGCGGTCGGCGGCGTGACAGGCGCGGCGGACGGGCTTCTCGCCGAAGTTGCTGGTGTGCCCGCCGAAGCGTCGCTGGCTGATGCGGCCTTCCGGGGTGCGGTCGAAGGGCAGGCCCATGTGTTCGAGTTCAATGACGGCATCGACCGCGTTTTCCGCCAGGACTTTAGCGGCGTTCTGGTCGGCCAGGTAGTCGCCACCTTTGACGGTATCGTAGGCGTGCCAGAGGGGTTTGTCTTCTTCGTAGTTGCCCAGCGCCGCGCCGATGCCCCCCAGGGCCGCGCCGGTATGGCTGCGGGTCGGGTAGAGTTTGCTGACGACGGCGACATTGGCGCCGCCCATGCTGGCATAAAGCGCCGCCATCAGTCCCGCGCCCCCCGCGCCGACGATGATGGCATCAAATTGATGCGTCTGCATTCGGAATACTCCTCATCATTGGATTCCTCAACCGAGAAAGCCTCCCCCGGCTGTGAACAGGTGAACGCGATTATTTGTGCAGGTTGGCTGCGGCTTCCTGGGCCATTTCAATGGCGGTCTGGTCAATCGTCCCGACGAGCGCCCCAATGCCCAATACCAGCAGCACAATCGCGCCGATGAGGCACAGGTAGATCGAAGCGCGCTTGAGTACCGGACTGAAGTTGGTGTAATCCGTCAGGACAAGGCGCAGTCCGTTGAAGCCATGTGCCACTACGAGGGCCAGCAGGGCGAAATCATAGACGCGCCAGACAGCGACGCTGCCGACCAGCAGGTTCCAGCGTTCGCCGACGAACTCGACGGCTGTACCGGTATCGTTGACCAGGCCGCCTGTGCCGACCACACTGTAACCGGCAGCGGTGATGTCGAAGACGCCCTGGATAACGTGCATCATGGCGAGGTGGCCGAAGACCAGCGGGACGATCAATAGGCCGCTGACGCGCATGAACGACCACCAGAAACGTTCGATACGGCTGCCCTTCGGACGGATGCCCTGGGCGCGTTCTGTTTTCGTGCGTTCCGGGGCGATCAGATTGGCGATGAAGCCGAAGACGATGGCGGCGACGATGGCGGCGGCGATGCCGACGACGAAAGGAATCTGCGCTTCGATGACTTCGCCTAAGCCGAGAATTTGGCGATCTGGATCATTGTAGAAATTCAGCACGTGGCCGAACATCAGGACGAACACCGGGACGAGAACGACCAGCGTCGCCAGCAGGACATAGATGGCGGCACGCTGCTGGTACTTCCACCAGACGGGTTTGAAATCGATGATGCCGATCCGCAATCCATTGAAAGCGTGATAGACAACGCAGGCGACCAGCACGAATTCACCGATGGTGAAAAGCGGCGTCTGATAGACGGCAATCGCCTTGACGTACAGATCGGGATAAAAGACTGCCCAGGATGTATCGATGACGTGGAGAGTCAGAAAGAGTACGACGCCCAGGCCGCTGATGCGGTGCAGCACCCAACTCCACTGACCCAGCGCGCCCCGGTATCGCAGCGTTTCAGTGAGCGTCAAAACCAGCGATGTCAAGTTGTTTCCTCCTGAATCCCTTCAATGACGAGGGACGAACTCGAAAGGACTTGATTTGGCGCGAACGAGGCTAGTGTGATTATAGCATTCCCCCTTACACCCGCAACGTTCCAAACGTTCGGCGAAAACGTATCATTTGTCATGGTTTACGCGCGGCGGATGCCTCGATGATTATGCCGCCTGGTGGGGGTTGGGCAACGGCCAAACAAGACCAGACCAGGATATCGAAAGTCAATCGCTGTCGTTTGCTTTTGAATCGGTCTGGTCTTGTTGCGAGAGAAGCAAATGTCGCTATAATGATTGTTAGCGTTCACTATCTAAGGAGGTGAGCTGCGAAAACAAACCCCATACACTATGCAGCGCATTGAAATCCAAGAGTCTTACTGAATAGGAGCAATTTGCATGAAGTCAAAGTCACTGCTGATTATTCTGACGCTCACTCTCCTGGCGTCACTCGGCCTTTCGCAGGTCGCTGCTCAGGATACCTTCATGGGCAAAACTGCTGCCGAATTGTTTCCCGGTGCAGCGAATGACCAGGAGCGTGACTCGGCGATGGCAGCGCTGCTGGCAGCCAATCTGCCAGATGCAACCGGCCGCTTTGCCGGGCAGACGCTGACCGTATCGGTGCAGCAAGCTGGCGCACGCGGCGGTATCTCCGGACCGTACTACTTCTGGCGTGAAGCCTTCCAGGCGGCGACGGGCGCTACTTTGGAGATCGTTGAAATCCCACAGGCGCAGTACTTCTCGACCACTTCGGCGGACTTCCTGACCAGCCAGAACAGCTATGACGTAATGAACATCGGCGCGTGG
Organism: Anaerolineae bacterium; assembly: GCA_016788965.1. Classification (GTDB taxonomy): domain Bacteria; phylum Chloroflexota; class Anaerolineae; order Aggregatilineales; family Phototrophicaceae; genus CFX2. Next base: position 9,117 of record JAEUQZ010000092.1, read on the forward strand.
TTCCTGGCCGATTATGTGGTTAACGGTTGGATTCAGCCGATTGATGGATTCTTCACTCAGGAAGGTTTCCCGGTGTGGGACCGCGACGCGGTCTTCCCCTCATTGGCAAACCTGATGAAATGGGATGGACAGTGGTATGGCGCACTGAATGACGGTGATGCCCAGATGCTGTATTTCCGTCAGGATATTCTGACTGACCCGAAGTGGCAGGCAGATTTCAAGGCCGAGACCGGCATGGATATGCCCGTCCCGCCCAAGACCTGGCAGCAACTGTTGGCCGTGACCAAGTTCTTCAACGGCAAGGACTGGAACGGTGATGGCGACCCGGATGACGGCATCAGCCTGCATCTCCGCACCGGTGGACAGGGTATGTTCCATTACATGTCGCTGTCAGCTCCTTTCGCGATCACCCCGGCCGAGGGCGATGATATCCGCAAAATCACCAAGTACGATAATGTCTACTGGTTTGACCCCGATGATCTGACCCCGTTGATCAACCAACCGGGCCATGTGGCGGCGCTGGAATTCCTCAAGGAACTGGCAGCGACCGGTTCACCCTCGCAGTTTGGTTGGGAACTGGGCGAAGCCTGGAACAACTTCCTGAATGGCAATGCCGTCGCCACATTCTCGTGGGGCGATGTTGGCTCATTGGCACAGGATCCAAGCCGTTCGATCATCCAGGGCAAGCTGGGTGGCGCTCGTATCCCCTGCTCAGAGCGCTGGTATGACCGCGAAGCGGGCGCCTTTGTGGAGGATGCTGAGAATCCCAACTGCGTCGGCAACACCACCGGTGGTTCATGGTACCCGGTGATGTCGGCCTTCACCGATGTACCAGAACTGGCCTACTACTTCATGTCGATGCAGGCGGCCAAGCCGATCAACTTCTGGAACGTCGTCTACGGCTGGACGGGTGTGGATCCGGGAGCGACCTACGACCTGTTCCCGCCGACCGGCACGGCGACGATTGAAGACTATGTGAATGCGGGTTACGACGCTGGTGACGCTGAACGGTATATCACCGGCTACGGTGAGAACTTCTTCAACCATCCGATCTACCAGACGTATCTGCGTATCCCCGGCACAGAGACGATGTGGACGATCCTGGACACCCGGTTGGGCCAGGCGATGATCGATGAACTGGCGCCGCAGGCTGCATTGGATCTGGTTGCCGCGGAATGGGATAAGACCAATACCGATCTAGGGCGCGAAGAACAACTCGCCGTCTATCAGGCCGGTATCGGCTATACGCCGGGCGGTTAAGCCGCTCCATTCTGCATACTGCTCGGTGTGCAGAACCCTATGAATTGCTGGGGAGAGGAACCAGTCCTCTCCCCAACCGCGCTCGAAATAGACACCGTTATATCGGGGACTTACAATGTACAAAAAGAACCGGGCCCGATACTTTTTCCTCCTACCGGGCGTGATCTGGATTCTCGCCTTCACTATATTCCCACTTATCTTTTCGCTGTACCTGAGTTTCACCAACGCCAACATGCGGAACTTCACGCGAGGTACGTGGGATTTCATCGGTTTCCAGAACTATGCATCCATCGGCAGTGACCTGCGCCTCAGCGAGACGGTGAGTACGTCGATCTTCCTGACGGTTGGCAGTCTTCTGGTGACGCTCGTTTTAGGGACGTTCATGGCCTGGTTGTTCAATCACGATATTCCGGGCCTGCGGGTGTATCGATCTATCCTGACCATGCCAATGTTTGCCGCGCCAATCGCTCTGGGCTTCATGGGTTTGATTCTATTCAATGAAACCAGTGGGTCGATCAACAGCATCATCCGAGCCTTGGGGGGGCCGGGGGTAAGCTGGATGACCCATCCCTGGTCAGCGCGCACAGCGGTGCTGATTCTGGATGCCTGGCAGTGGTCTCCGTTCGTCTTCGTCATCATCCTGGCAGCCATGCAGTCAATCCCAGAAGAATTGTATGAAGCGGCTCGACTGGACACGGGTTCTAGCTGGTCGATGTTTCGTAACATTACCTTCCCGTTGATTGCCCCAGCACTTGGAACCGTGGCGCTGCTCCGGCTTGTCGAGACGTTCAAGATTCTCGATATTCCACTCGCGATGTTGGGCGGTGGGCCGGGTTCGGCTACACAGACCTATTCTTATTACGTATATCTCACCGGTTTGAGAAGCTTCAATATGGGCTATGCCTCAGCATTGGCATACATTCTCGTGATCATTGCAATGATCATCAGCAGCATCTACTTCTGGCGCGTTCGCGCGCGGTTCGAGTAGCGCGGAAGGAACGAGCCAAATGTCCACTATGAATACAAACGCCAGTACACAAACCGGCAATCCCTCACTAATCGGTCGGTCGCGCCTAAGCCGCACGCTCCTGTGGGTGGCGGTCATTGTGGCCGTGGTGTGGGTCCTGTATCCCTTTGTCTGGGCGGTCATCACATCGTTCAAGACTCAGCGCGAGGCGCTTGAGCCGACCATCATCCCATTCGTTCAATTCCAACCTAGCCTGGAGAACTGGTCCGCGGAGTTGGGGTTGGGCGCCCGCGAGACCTCACTTGCGATTGGCAACAGCATCGCGATCTCTGTGGGGGCAACGGTGGTGGCGACCATTCTGGGTACGTTGACGGGTTATGCTCTGGCACGGTTCCGTTACGGTATTGGCAACCGGAACATTGTGTCATGGGTGATGTCACAACGTTTCTTGCCGCCAGTTGCCACGTTGATTCCTTTCTTTCTCGTGCTACAGCGGCTGCAAATGGTTGACACTGTGCCTGGGCTGATCCTGGTCAATGCCACCTTTACGCTGCCGTTCGCGATCTTGATCATGCGCGACTTTTTTGCGGATTTCCCAGATGAAATCGAGGAGGCGGCGCTGGTTGATGGAGCCAGCCCTCTACAGATTTTCCTTCGCGTGGCTTTGCCTCTGGCGACCCCAGCCATCACGGCTGCGGCCATTATTTGCTTTGCATTTGCCTGGAATGAATATCTGTTTGCCAGTGTTATCGCTCCGAAGGATGCGAAACCCTACACCTTTCTGGTCGCCAGCACCAGCACAGTGCGTGGTGTGCATTTCGGCTATCTGGCAACCCGTATGCTGATTGCGATTACGCTGCCGGTGGTCTTGTCCTTGTTCGTGCAGCGGTACATCGTGCGCGGACTGTCGTTGGGGGCGGTAAAGGGATAGCACGCGAAGGGCGCGGTATCGTCGGTGGTTAGGAGGTTGCGCCCGTCTTTAGGATTGACTCCGACCGAGGCGGCGACTACAATGCCTCTGCCTCGCAAGAAGGGCCTGTAGCTCAGTTGGGAGAGCGCTACAATCGCACTGTAGAGGTCAGGGGTTCGAGTCCCCTCAGGTCCAAGTTTCCATAACCAGGCATAACCAGATCATCCAGGAACGGGAATGTGTAGTAGAGCGTTCCCGTTCCTTCTTGTACTTGTTTCTCATCACCGGACTACGCAAGCATTTCGCCTCAGAACTGCCACTCGCCGGTTGCGCGAGTGTCATACCCAGGTTGCTGGGCGAGCGCGTGTTTGAAGTGATCATCGCGCAAAAGTTCGAGCAGCGCCTCAACGCCCGGATGTCGCAAATGCGCGATTGGGATACAAAGATCGTAGCGCTCCCAACCCACCGGAACGAACGTCAGGCCGAGCGCCTGCGCCGCGCTGTGTACTCCGAGGGCGCAGTCCGCCGCGCCAGACGCGACTGCTGCAGCAGCAGCCAGATGCGTAAATTCCTCACGCTCGTAGCCGTTGACCGCTTTGGGCGCGATGCCGCGCTGCTTGAGTTCGTAATCTAGTAGCAGACGTGTGCCCGCGCCGCGCTGCCGGTTGACGAAGCGCACACGGGTCAGATTGTCCAGCGATTCAATCGCCAGTGGGTTGCCCGCTGCGACCATCAATCCCTGTTCCCGGTGCGCGAAGGTCGCCAGGCGCACGGGCACATCCGGCAGATGCTGGTGGACATACGACAGGTTGTATTCGCCTGTCTCAGGGTGGAGCAGATGGACACCTGCAAGATGTGCTTCTTGACGGCGCAGCGCGACCAGTCCACCCATTGAACCCACGTTTGCCGAGACAAGCCGCTGTCCCCGTTCTGCCATGAATTGCGCCAGCAAATCAAGCATTGGGTCATGGCTGCCCATCGCCAGGACGCTTTTAACAACCTCAACCATCGGGCGATAAACGCGCACCTCCACAGGCTTGCCTGCATCGACGCCTTCACTGTAACGCGGAATGTGGGCGATGCCATCCGCACGCACCAGCGATGTAATCACGCCAGCACCTCGGCTGAGCGGCGCAGCCAACAGCCGCTCGCCGACCTGTGCAAGTGTCACCCGCACAAAGTCGTCATCGCCGATGGGTGAGGTCAGCTTGCGCGTCAGGGTCGCCCTTACTGTCACTGGCGGCGGTTCCTGCGTCCCCAACCAGCGCCGGATCAGCGGCTGAACGAAAACCTCGCCAGTCAGTGCTGCGCTGACCGGGTAGCCGGGCACGCCAATTACGGGGGAATTCTCAATGTAGCCAATAATCACCGGATGACCCGGTCTGACGGCGACGCCGTGTACCAGAAGGCTTCCCATTTCGCGGACAG
>JAEUQZ010000930.1 GCA_016788965.1 Anaerolineae bacterium
ATTAGGGATTGGGGCTTCGACAAGCCTGCCTGCGGCAAGTAAACTCAGCCTGACAGGGATTGGGGATTAGGGATTGGGGGCTTCGACAGGCTTGCCTGCGGCAAGTAAACTCAGCCTGACAGGGATTGGGGATTGGGTATTAGGCATTAGGGATTGGGTATTAGGCATTAGGGATTGGGGATTGGGGATTAGGGATTAGGGATTGGGGATTGGGGATTGGGGATTGGGGGCTTCTACAGGCCTGCCTGCGGCAAGTAAACTCAGCCTGACAGGGATTGGGGATTGGGCATTAGGCACTGGGTTTTGGATAACTATTTGCCCGAATGTTCTTCGCTGCTAACGCAACCGTTTCTTCGATTCGCTTCTGGCGTGTCTCCGGTCTTTTGGCATTTAAAATCCATTGGAGGATACCGCTCTTGGCAGATTTCGGGAAGTTCTCCCAATTCTTAAACGCTGTTTTGTTCCGGGCGAAGCGTAGTTTAAGGTCGTCCGGGAGGGTAATACGCTCTACTTCGTCTAAGGCGGTCCACGTTCCTTTTTCTTTTGCAATGCGAATCATTTCCAGTCCTGCGGGTTGCATCTGGCCCGCTTTGAT
>JAEUQZ010000931.1 GCA_016788965.1 Anaerolineae bacterium
TGAAGGAATGATGCGGCGTGCTTCATGATGTGTCTCCGGGTCGGGTTATGTGGGTGCTGCGGGTGCAGACCGGCGGCAGGCCGGGACTGCGGATGCGGCGGTGGGCGGATGCCTCAGTGCGCCGCGGGCACGTCGAGCGCCCGCGTGTGCGCCGGATCGAGCCCGACGCGGATCGCGTCGCCGGGGCGCAGCGAGCGGTCGAGCTGCGAGACCGGCGCCTTGATGGTGAATTCGTGCTTGCCGGCGAGTTCGATGCGCAGGCGGATCTGGTCGCCGAGATAGATCAGCTCGCGCACGGTGGCGTCGAGCCGGTTGGTGCCGCCCTCCTCCCCGGCGAGCTGCACGCGCTCCGGGCGTACCGCGATGCGGGTGCGGCCACCGGCACCGACGTTGCCGGTGCGCGCGCGCAGCACCGTGCCGCAGTCCAGGCGCACGTCGCACTCCTCGCCCGCCACCGCGACCACGGTGCCGTCGAGCGCGTTGGTCTCGCCGATGAAGTCGGCGACGAAGGAGTTCGCGGGGTATTCGTACAGGGTCTCGGGAGCGTCGATCTGCTGGATGACCCCCTGATTGAACACCGCGATGCGGTCCGACA
>JAEUQZ010000932.1 GCA_016788965.1 Anaerolineae bacterium
GCCATTGCCGCCATTTCCGCCACAAAACCGGGTCATCTTCCCGTGGAGGTCAGTTCCGAGTACAAAGAGGTGTCACAAAATCGCGCGCTTACGCCTGTCTCATCCCTACAGTCTGGCACAGGATTGCCATTTGGCAGTGCCGCATTTGCCGCCATTTGTGCCAGGAGGGGAATTTTGCACGGCTACGAGCTAGAAGCTAGAAGCTATCGGCTTCACCGACACTGACGACAATGACGACATTTCCGACAATTCACGAGCGATCTTGTATGGCTATGGTCTATCAGCCTTTTCTATCAACTATAAACTATCAACTATTAACTTTCCCATCTGGCTATCAGCTATAAGATAACGACTAATAGCTAAACCATAAACTATGAGCCATTAACTTCCAACTCCCCCACCCCCTGCTCCAGATACGGCCCTCCGGTCGGCCCCACCGCGACCAGCAGCGTGTAGGAGCCGTCCTCCACCCCCTCCGAGATGACGAACCCATGCCACGTCGAAAACCGCCCCGCCCAGTTCTCCGTCGGGTAGTCCCCGTCGAACCCCGGATTCGTTCCGGCCATCCCCACCCCCTTCACCGCCAGATGAATC
>JAEUQZ010000933.1 GCA_016788965.1 Anaerolineae bacterium
GTCGTCGTCCGGGGAAATCGCCGCCGCATTCGCGCCTTGCGGCGCTCCTACGGGAACCGGCGCGGTTCGGGGCGACGTCGACGCGGCCCCGGACGATGTAGGAGCGGCGCAAGCCGCGAATTCGGCCGTGCCGCCGGCGACGCCGTCCGCGGAAATCGACGCCGCATTCGCGCCTTGCGGCGCTCCTACGGGAACCGGCGCGGTTCGGGGCGATGTCGACGCGCCCCGGGACGATGTAGGAGCGGCGCAAGCCGCGAATTCGGCCGTGCCGCCGGCGACGTCGTCCGGGGAAATCGACGCCGCATTCGCGCCTTGCGGCGCTCCTACGGGAACCGGCGCGGTTTGGGACGACGTCGACGCGGCCCGGGACGATGTAGGAGCGGCGCAAGCCGCGAATTCGGCCGTGCCGTCGGCGACGTCGTCCGGGGAAATCGACGCCGCATTCGCGCCTTGCGGCGCTCCTACGGGAACCGGCGCGCCCCGGGACGATGTCGACGCGCCCCGGGACAATGCCGACGCGGCCCGGGACGATGTAGGAGCGGCGCAAGCCGCGAATTCGGCCGTGCCGCCGGCGACGCCGTCCGCGGAAA
>JAEUQZ010000934.1 GCA_016788965.1 Anaerolineae bacterium
CCGGAAAACGCGCCGCCACCCGGCGGGCTGTCTGCGGCGTCAGGGCGATCTCCGGGACCAGCAGGATCGCCGACCGTCCGGCTTCAAGGGCGGCTTCGATGGCGCGCAGGTAGATTTCGGTCTTGCCGCTGCCGGTGACGCCGTGCAGCAGAAATCCGGCATAGGCGCCGTCAGCAGCGCTGTCGCGCAGCGCCGCCTGGATGGCGCGCCAGGCATCCTCCTGCTCCGGCGTAAGCATCGGCGGGGCGGCAGCGGCGAAGGTCTTGCCCGCCAGCGAGTCGCGCCAGGAGTCGCGCTCGCCCAGGTAGACCAATCCCGCTTCTTCCAGCTTCTTGAGGTCGCCAAGCGCGGCGTCCGCCTGGGCGTAGATCCAGCTGACCTCCACCGTCTGATTCTCGCGCGCGAGAATGTTGAGGATGCGCAGCGGCTTCTCCAGTTTGCGCATCTGGTGCAGCGCCGCCATGACCGCTGTGACATCCACCGCCGTGTTCAGCTTGCCGGCGCGGCTGCGTTTCACCAGGTTCTGGTCGAGCAGCTTTTGCAGGTGGGCGTCATTCGCCCCAGAAAGGCGCAGTGCGGTTCGATCCTCG
>JAEUQZ010000935.1 GCA_016788965.1 Anaerolineae bacterium
GCGCAGATCGGAAAATTGCAGTACGCGCTCTCGAAGACGACGGAGCGCTCGGCCAGGCGCGACAGGTGCGGCGCCTTGACCAGCGGATGGCCGTAGCAGGGCAGAGCCTGCGCGGCGAGCTGATCGGCCATCAGGACGAGGATGTTGGGGCGCTTGCTCATGATTTAGGCGAGTGCAGCGGCGATGGTGAACGCGAATCGCTTGAACACGTGCATGTCAGTCGCCATGGGGCAAAGTCCTGCGAGCCGTGCCTAGTCGGGCTTGATGTTGGCGTCCTTGACCAGCTTGGTCCAGCGCACGCCTTCTTCGGCCAGGAACTTGGTGAAATCCTCCGGCGTGCCGCCCTCGGCGAAGGCGTAGGCCTTCTGGACGCGTTCGATCACTTCCGGCGACTTGATGGCCTTGTTCATCTCCTCGTTGAAGCGTCGCACCACCGCTGCCGGCGTGCCGACAGGGGCCAAGAAACCGAACCAGCCCGACCCGCCCAGCACATCCCCAAACCCGGCCTCGGCGAGTGTCGGCACGTTCGGCACGTCGTCCAGCCGCTTGGTCGAGGTCACGGCCAGCGCCTTCAACTTGCCGGCCTTGAC
>JAEUQZ010000936.1 GCA_016788965.1 Anaerolineae bacterium
CTGATCTGGGGCGGCGTGTACCTCGTGCTCGGTGTGGGCGCATTGCTTGGCCGCCTGCAAGGGATCGTGATCGGACGCTAATATGCTGCAACGCCTTCTCGTCCACGACCTGGCGATCATCGATCAACTGGACCAGACGTTCGGGCCTGGTTTCGTCGTGTTTACGGGCGAGACCGGCGCCGGCAAGTCGATCATCATCGACGCGCTGGGTCTGGTATTGGGTGGTCGAGCCGACCCGACCCTCGTGCGCGCCGGGGCCGAGGCTGCGCGGGTCGAGGCGACCTTCACGCTGGCCGGCCCGACCCAGACCGCGATCACGATGATCCTGGCGCGCGAGTCGTTGGACGTCGAGGGCGATGTGCTCGTCCTGGCCCGCGAAGTGCGGCGCGAAGGCCGCAGCACGGCGCGCGTCAACGGGCGGATGGTGAGCGCGCCGGTGCTGCGCGAACTGGCCGAGTTGTTGGTCGACGTGCATGGGCAGGGGGAGCATCTCTCTCTGCTGCGTCCGCGCGAGCACGTCTACATGCTGGATCGTTTCGGCGGCCTGGAGGGTGAGCGCGAGAAGCTGGCCGGGCTGGTGCGCGGTA
>JAEUQZ010000937.1 GCA_016788965.1 Anaerolineae bacterium
AGGAGGGGCGGACGATGTTGGCGGCCTTGTAGAGGTGGTCCGGGGCGTAGGGTTCGAGGGCCGGGCCGAGGAACTTCTTGGCGTGGGGGAGTGCCCACTCCCAGAACGGGCGTCCGCGTCCGACGAAGTTCTCCCAGAGGCGGGACTGGCTCTCGTGGATGCCCAGGGAGATGGCGGAGGCGAGCGGGGTGCCGGCCAGGGGGATGGTCTCGCCGTCGGGGGTGCGGAGGGAGCCGGACTTGGGGAGGCCCTGCTCGTAGAGCCCGTGGCCCATCTCGTGCAGGGTGCCGTAGAGCGCATCGGCGAAACTGGACTCGCGGTAGCGGGTGGTGAGGCGGGTGTCGCCGGGGGCGAGGCCCGGGCTTATGGGTTGGTGGGGGTGGCCCTGGCGGCCGGCCTTGAGGCGAAGCCCATGGATTCCAGGACGAAGAGCCCGAACTTGTGCTGGCGGTCGGGCTCGATCTTCACCCTCAGCGGGGCGTCCGAGGGCGGCTTCGGGGAGGCGGCGATGCGGGCGACGAGGTCGGAGAGGCGGGCGCGGAGAGGCGTGAAGATGGCCTCGACCTGGCGCGCGGTCATGCCCGGC
>JAEUQZ010000938.1 GCA_016788965.1 Anaerolineae bacterium
GCCGCACATGCTGGCCCACGACCATGCCCTCGTAGACCTCGGTGCCCGGCTCGATAAACAGCGACGCCCGATCTTCGGCGTTGCGGATCGCATAGGCCGTGGCCGAGCCGCTCTCGATGTTGACCACGCTGCCCAACTCGCGCTGCTCGAACGTGCCCGCGTACGGCTGATAGCCGTGGAAGAGCGAGTGCATCTGGCCGGTGCCCTGCGTCGCCGTCAGGAACTGATAGCGGAAGCCCAGCAGGCCGCGGGTCGGGGCGAGATAGGTCAGATAGACCGAGCCGTCGCCGCCCTGGTGCATGTTGGTCATCTGCGCGCGACGGCGGCCGAGCATCTCGATCACGGTGCCCATATGGGCCTCGGCCACCTCGATGTGGCACTCCTCGAACGGCTCGAGCGTGTCGCCGGCCGGGCCCTTGATCATGATCACTTCGGGGCGCGAGACCTCGAGCTCATAGCCTTCGCGGCGCATGGTCTCGATCAGCACCGCCAGGTGCAACTCCCCGCGCCCGCTGACCAGGAAGCGGTCGGCCTGGTCGGTGTCCTCGACCCGCAGGCTGACGTTGTGGAGCAGTTCCTGATTGAG
>JAEUQZ010000939.1 GCA_016788965.1 Anaerolineae bacterium
GGCGGCGTCGACGTCGGGCGGCACGTCGGGGACGCCGGCTCGGGGACGGTGCGCGGCTGAGAACGGGACGGTCGTATCGGGGTCGGATGGCCGATCGTCGTGGTTCCGCTCGTCGTCGGGCACGAATGTTCCTCGATGTGGAAGGCGGTTGATAGGCCGCGTGTCGAAACCCGCGGCGAAGTGGATTATGGCACGTGCCTTTGCGTCTCTGCGTCTTCCCTTTGCGCCTCTGCGAGAACCTGTCGTGAAGCCGGATTTCTCGCAGAGTCACAGAGGGCGGACGCAGAGGCGCGGAGGACCTGTGGCACCATTCCCCCATGCCCAATCGCATCGAACCCGGTCCCGGCCAGGAATCCGTCTGGGACTACCCCCGCCCACCACGCCTCGAGCCCTCGAACAAGCGCATCACCGTCGAGTTCAACGGCGTGACGATTGCCGACACGATGCGCGCAGTTCGCGTGCTCGAGACGAGCCATCCGCCTGTCTACTACATTCCGCCGGAGGACATTCGCATGGAGTTCCTGCAGACCTCCCCGCGGACCTCCTTCTGCGAGTGGAAGGGACGCGCCGGGTATTACTCGGTCAG
>JAEUQZ010000093.1 GCA_016788965.1 Anaerolineae bacterium
TGAAACGGTAGCTAATCAGCCGGCTGGAGACCGTGGGAATCGTGATTTCGTTGCGCGTCCAGGCATAGTTCTTGCCACCATTGCGTAGCGTAACCGTCGTGCCCGCAGCCCAATTCGGGCCGCCACCCAGTACACCATTGGTATACGTGTAGGGCTGGTACTCGGCGATTTGGAGTCTGACCGTTGTGTTGGAACCGCTCTCCAAGTCCCAGACATCCCAGAATGACATGACCGGATTGGTCAACGCACTGACGTCCACGTATCCGCGCAGTTCCAGGTGGCAGCGGGTATTGGCTGGGAAACCACGGGAACTGACCCCCGTGCTTTCACGCCAGGCCCAGGCCAGCGTATTGGCGCGACTCCCCTGAATACGTGTCCATTGGCAGTTCGGGGCAGGACTTGCGACAGGTTGCCCGGAAGTGTTCAGGCTGGTATCGCCAAGCGTGTTGGCTTTGTAGGCCGCGATGTCCAGCTTGACGCCAGCGCCGCCGGTCGCGTCATAGTATTCGAGTCTAAGGGTATGAGGACCTGGACTCAAGTTCTGGGTGACAGACTGGATCGACCCCATGCCCTGATCGCTCCAGTCATTGATGATGGTCGTTCCATCGAGTATGAGGCGCGCTCCATCATCGTTGTCCAGATTGAACTGAACAGTCAGCGGCTGTGAGCCGAAGACGTAAATCTGCCGGGTCCAACGAACGGAGAAGTTATCCGTCACCCAGCCCTCGATTGGGCTGTTGTTGCCCCAGTTGAAGTCGATGTTGAATTGAGCTTCGGGGCCGAGTTCCTGATTCCACAGCGTTCTGGCGGGCGTGCCGCTGAGGGTACGGTTGGCGAAGTATTCACCTCTCCAATCGTCACCACCGATATAAACACTGCTGTCCACACGCCACCACGACGGCTCGTCGATGGGATCGACGAACGGTGCATTGAAGCCAAAATCCTGCGGGGTCGCCGTAGGGGGCATGGTTGGTGTGAAGGATGGTGTTGGGCTTGGTGTAATCGGGGTTTCAGTTGGTGGTGGCCCAGCGGTCGGTGTCGCTGTCGGTGGACGTGGTGGACTGGTCGGGAAGGTACGTCCCTGGGGCGGGTTAGTGGCAACCGCGGTCACGGTCAGCCAGAAGGCCGTTGGTCCACCGCGCGCGTACAGATCCTGCGGCGTGCCAGTGAAGCCAATCAGGTTATAGACCGTATTGCTGAAGAGATTGCCCAACGCCGGGCCAGTCGCCGCAATGGCTGCAACCATTGCCATGACAACCAGCGCCAGAATCAGGGCGTATTCAATGAGCGCCTGACCGCGTTCTCTCGTGCCGGGGAGATGGTGGGAGTTCCCTCGACGAACCATAATCTGACCCCTTATCTCTGGAAGCTACCGTAATTCTGCCATTCGGTAGGCATTCTTGAGTCTTGTATCTTCTATCTCTTCCTCTATCTTACTCAACTCTGGCAAGGTGTCAGTTTAATTTTTGTCGGCATGTTGTTCAAATGCGTTGACAATTCATCAAGTCAATTAGGTGATCTTTATCGCTCGTTCATCCTAATGGGCTGTGCTATGCTGAGATTCGTGCAGAAATCAAGGAGGAGGTTCAGGTAAATGAGTGCAGTGATCATTGATGGGCGTGCAGTCGCAGATCGTATTCAGACCGAGATTGCTGCTGATGTAGATCGATTTGTCGGCCAATATGGTTATCCTCCCGGTCTTGGGGTGGTATTGGCTGGTGATAATCCTGCTTCGGCGCAGTATGTACGCATGAAGCGGCGCGCATGCGAGAAAGTCGGTATGACTTCAGTCGCGCACCTTATGACGAATGCGAGTACGCAGGAAGAAGTTGAAGGCATTGTTGCCGCTTTGAATGCCGACCCTGCGATACACGGTATTCTGGTACAGCTTCCCCTGCCAAAGCACATCGATGAAGAGCGCGTACTTCGGTTGGTCAGTCTCGATAAGGACGTCGACGGTTTTCACCCAATCAATATTGGAATGTTGGGTATGAAGGGGCGAGAACCGCTCTTTACCCCTGCTACCCCTACAGGGTGTATGGTGCTGTTGGCGGAAGCCGGTGTGAAGATCGAAGGCGCGGATGCGGTAGTGATTGGCCGGAGCAACATCGTTGGCTTGCCTGTCGCCATGATGCTGATGAAGGCGAATGCGACGGTCACGGTTTGCCACAGCCGGACGCGGAACATAGCTGACATTGTGCGCCGAGCCGATATTGTGATCGCGGCGATTGGACAGCCCGAATATGTGAAGGGCGAGTGGCTTAAGCCGGGCGCGGCTGTTATTGATGTAGGGACCAACAAGATCGATGACCCTGGTGATGAGAAGGGCTATCGATTCGTTGGCGATGTTGAGTTTTCGACCGCCGTGGAAGTGGCCGGGGCAATCACTAAAGTGCCTGGCGGAGTGGGGCCGATGACCATAACCATGCTGCTCAAAAACACGATGAAGGCCGCGCAGCGAATGGCAAAGCTTGAGAAGCCATCGATGGTCAAACCAAGCTGATTTGTTGGCCCGCACAGGCCGTGATACACTCCTCGACGCAGCAGGGGAAGGTCGTTGATGGAGACATTGCTGGTCAAGAATATCCATACTCTGGTGACGATGGATATGCAGCATCGTGAACTCCACGATGCGGCGCTGTTCGTTGAGGATGGAATCATTACCGCAGTCGGAATGTTGGGAGAGATGCCTTCCCAAACCGCCGATGTGATTAGGTATGGGACGAATAGGATAGTTGTACCTGGCCTCGTCAATACCCATCATCACATGTATCAGAGCCTGACACGGGTATTGGCCCAAAATGATGAACTCTTCGGCTGGCTGAAGACTCTGTATCCCATCTGGAGCCGATTGACTGGTGAGATGGTGTATGTGTCAGCAAAGCTGGCAATGGCCGAACTCATTCTTTCTGGGTGCACGACCTCGAGCGATCACCTGTATATCTTCCCCAACGATGTCAAGCTGGACGATGAAATCAGAGCGGCGCAGGAAATCGGCATCCGTTTTCACGCAACGCGGGGGTCAATGAGCTTGGGCGAGAGCGGCGGTGGTTTGCCGCCCGACTCAGTAGTCGAAGAAGAACAGACGATCCTCAAAGACACGCGCCGTCTGATCGAGCAGTACCATGATCCTAACCGTTACGCGATGCTTCGGGTTGCAGTTGCGCCGTGTTCACCGTTCAGTGTGACACGCGACCTGATGCGCGAGGCGGCTGCGTTAGCGCGGAGCTATGGGGTGGGCTTGCATACACATCTGGCCGAGAACGACAACGATGTGACCTACAGTATCGAGCAGTTTGGCTGCCGACCTGGAGACTACGCTGAGGATGTGGGTTGGGTAGGGCAAGATGTCTGGCACGCGCACTGTGTAAAGTTGGACTCGAACGAAATCCAGCTTTTCGGACGGACTGGAACCGGTGTGTGTCACTGCCCGTCTTCCAACATGCGATTGGCTTCGGGGATTGCCCCGGTGCGAGCAATGCTTGATGCCGGAGTCAAGGTTGGGTTAGGTGTCGATGGGTCGGCGTCCAATGACAGCGGGCATCTTCTGGCAGAAGCCCGTCAGGCGATGCTGCTTCAGCGTGTCCAGGGAAACCCGGCAGCACTTTCAGCGCGGGAGGCTCTTGGGATAGCGACACGCGGCGGGGCAGCGGCACTCGGGCGTGACGACATTGGGATGCTTGCGCCAGGGATGGCAGCCGACTTTGCAGCATTTCGACTCGACAGGGCAGGTTTTGCTGGGGGGCTACATGACGCTGCGGCCGCGCTGTTGTTTTGCAGTCCGGTACAAGCAGATTTCGTCGTGATTCAGGGGCGGATGGTTGTCCAGGATGGGTATCTGCTCACTGATGACTTGCCGCCTCTCATTGAACGTCACAATAAACTGTCTCGGCAGCTCATAGACGGGGACTGATGGCGTTCTTACGACTGGGTGTCCAATGCGCGATCCTGGATGATGAACAAAAGATACTCCTTTCACGACGGAGTGATCTGAATGTGTGGGGACTGCCTGGTGGCAGGCTGGATGGGGGGGAATCTTTTGCCGATGCTGCGGCACGAGAGGTGCTTGAAGAGACTGGATTGGTTGTACGTGTCGAACAGCCTGTAGGATTGTATTTTCTGTGCGCTTGGCAGCGCATGAATATCGTGTATTCAGGATGGGTCATCGGTGGGACGCTCCAAGGGTGTACCGCTGAAACACGAGGAAATCAGTTCTTCGACCGCAGCAGTCTGCCCGAAATGACCTGGCCTATACTCGTCGAAGATGCCTTTTCTGGCCCTTTTCGGCGAACACGCTGCCTCGAAATGTCCTCGCAGGATGAGCAGCGCGTTAGGTGGCGCTTACGGGGTCGCTGGTTATGGAACTTGCTGCGAGGGCGACCGGAACCACGCTTTCCCAGGTTTGTGGTTCGGGCCGTCGGCCTGATTTGGAATGATCTCCACCAGCGCATCCTGGTGGTGAATTCTGTAAACGGATGTCATTTGCCGGTGGCAGACTGTGCCGGGCAAATCGCACCCTGGGAAGAGTTGGGGCGGGTTGTACAGCGAGAGACGGGGCAATGCCCCTCGTTTTGGTGGGTGGGACTGTATGAAGATACCGGACGGAATCGGGTTGATCTGGTATTTGCGGCCACCGTCGATGAGGAACTGGAATTGAGAGATGGGGTAGAATGGGTGTTCGCTCGCACTGCTCCGCTTCCCACACTGGAAGCTGAGATGGTGAACCGGGTGAGGACTTCTTATCGTGAAGAACCAGTCTGGACGATGCGGCACAGTGATAGCTTAAGCCGACACCGGACGATTCTCGTGGAAGGGAAATGACGACGATGGCACTGGTTGATCGACTCGCGGTTGGTCGGGGCGCTGTTCAAGCAGATTTGGTTATCCGCAATGCGCGGCTCGTCAACGTCTGGTCGGGCGAGATTTATCCAACCGATATCGTGATACACGATGAACGAATCGTGGCGCTTGCCCAAGGATACATTGGTCGTCACGAGATCGATGTCCAGGGACGATATGTCTGCCCAGGGTTCATCGATGCACACGTTCACATCGAAAGCAGCCTGTGTACGCCGCCAGAATTTGCGCGCGCAGTGGTCTCACATGGCGTGACGACCGTGGTGACCGACCCACATGAGATTGCCAATGTGCTGGGTGTGGATGGAATACGGTTCATGCTGGAGCGTGCTAAATACGGGCCCCTGAATGTGTTTGTGATGGCGTCAAGCTGCGTTCCGGCCACTCAGATGGAAACCAGCGGCGCTCAACTCGAAGCCGAAGATCTCAAGCTCTTACTGGGAAGTGACTGGGTGCTGGGCCTGGCGGAAGTCATGAATTACCCCGGCGTCGTCTATGGCGATGAAGGCATGATCGACAAGCTGGAATTGTTCGGAACGCGCGTGATGGATGGTCACTGTCCGGCGCTGACCGGTAAGGAACTGAATGCCTATGTTGCCTCTGGGATCGGCAGTGAGCATGAATGCACCACGGTTGATGAGGCATTGGAGAAGCTCCGATTGGGGCTGACTATCTTCATCCGTGAAGGCACGACGACCCGCAATCTGCGCCCACTCCTCCCGCTCATTACCCCCGAGAACCATACCCGATTGTGCTTCTGCACCGATGACCGTCAACCTTCAAGCCTGATAGATGAAGGATCGATTGATTTCATGATCCGCACCGCGATTGACCACGGAGTCGATCCGGTCGTTGCCATTCGGATGGGGACGCTGAACACCGCCCAGTACTTCCGGCTGCACGATCACGGGGTGGTGGCTCCAGGTAAGTGGGCTGATCTGGTGGTGTTCTCGGATCTGCATAACCTTCGCGCTGAGATGGTTTTTCGCCGCGGGCAGTTGGTCGCGCAGGATGGCAAGATGACCGTGGGGCGGCCACCACTGCGGCAAATCCATTTGCTGAATACAATGAATTTGCGACTAGATCATCTCGACTTCCGCATTCCGGCCAATGACAAGCGCATTCGAGTCATAGGTGGGGTAGGGGATCAGGTCGTCACCGAACACCGGATCGAGAATGCGCGGATCGTCGATGGTTTTGCTGTCTCGGACACGGATCGGGATCTGCTCAAGATGGCTGTTCTCGAAAGACACCATGGAACAGGAAACATCGGTAAGGCGTTCATTCATGGCTTTGGCTTGAAGCACGGTGCGATTGCCGGAACCGTGGCTCATGACCATCACAACCTGGTGGTCATCGGCGCGGATGATACCAGTATGCGTCGAGCCGTCGAAGCCGTTGTCGAGATGGGGGGGGGCCTGGCTGTGGTCAATGGAGATCAGATCATGGGCAGTTTGCCGCTTCCGGTTGCGGGACTCATGACCGAGATACCTCTCGAACAGGTGCGCCACGAATACGATGTATTGATTCAAAAAGCCCAGGAATTGGGCAGTACCATGCCCGACCCCTTCATGGCAATGAGTTTCATGGCGCTGGAAGTCATCCCTAAGCTCAAATTGACCGATGTCGGCCTGGTGGATGTCGAACAGTTCAAGGTTGTTGATCTATTTGTCTAGTCCTGACAGTTGAGGTTTGAAACATGGTCGAACAAGCGAAGATCAGCCAGATCAAGCAGCAGGTTGCCGCACAGCGTGAGGAGATCACCACGTTCCTCAAAGAACTGTGCGCGATTCCCAGCTACGACAGCCAAATTAGGGCAGTCGGGGAGCGTGCTGAGGCCGAGATGAGGAAGCTCGGTTTCGATGAGGTCTGTTGGGATCGGATGGGGAATGTAGTGGGTAGGATCGGGAACGGGCCGGTCAAGCTGCTGTATGACAGCCATATCGACACCGTAGGAGTTGGCGCGATTGAAGAATGGCAGTGGGACCCGTTTCAGGGAAAAGTCGAGAACGGCGTGTTCTTTGCCCGCGGTGCATGTGATGAGAAGGGCAGTACGCCAGGCATGATCTATGGGCTGGCACTGGCAAAAGAACTCGGCCTGCTGGATGGGATCACCGGGTACTACTTCGGCAACATGGAAGAATGGAATGATGGCATCGCGCCTCACGCGCTGGTCGAAGTCGAAGGGCTGCGACCGGACTTCGTGGTAATTGGCGAGCCGACAAAGATGCAGGTTTATCGCGGTCACAAAGGGCGCGTGGAGATGCAGGTACTCGCGCGGGGTAAGAGTGCCCACGCGGCCAGCAACTTCTTGGGCGATAACGCAATCTACAAGCTGCTGCCAATCATCGACCGGATTAGCAAGTTAGAGCCGGAACTCGGTGATGATCCTTTCCTGGGGCATGGGCGTATCACTGTGACCGACATGACGGTCAAGACGCCCAGTATCAACGCCGTTCCCAACGAAGCTACCATCTTTATTGACCGTCGAATCACGTTCGGTGAGGAACCGCAGGCTGAGTTGGAACGTATCAAGCAGGTAGTTGGGGATCGGGGCGATAGCGAAGCTTCGATCCTGATCTATGACACTCCCAGCTATACAGGCTTTGTCTTTCCCCTGGACAAAATCTACCCTGCTTGGGCGCTGCCGGAGGCGGATCCATACGTCCAGGCGGGGGTTCGGGCCGGGGAACTACTATGGGACGGCAAAATGCCGACCGGCAAGTGGGATTTCTCGACCAATGGGACGTACTGGTGCGGTAAGGCCGGTATTCCGAGCATTGGCTTTGGCCCTGGTGACGAAATCCATGCCCACACTGTGCTGGATCAGGTGTCGCTGGGCGATGTAGTGCGTTCGACTGAATGGTACGCGCTGCTGCCCGGATTGCTTCCTCGGAAATAGGCTGCAACGCATGATTATGCTCATGAGCCGGTTTGCCATTGACCCCTATAAACGGGCAGCCTTTGTATTGTTTGCCAAAGGGATGGTCTCACGCGAACAGCAGCATAAAGGCTGTTTGGGGGCCGGTGTTTTCGAGGATATCAGTGCACAGAATCATTACCTGATGATTGAGCATTGGGAAACTGAAGACGCGCTCAATGCCTATAGCGATGGACCGGTGTTCGTGCATGATGACGAAGTATTGGCGACATTCCTCATCGGAGAACCTGTTTTCGCCAAGTACGAGGTCTGATGTTGAACTTGCTTTACATCATGCGACATGGCGAAAGCGTGGTGAATCGGGAACATCGGTTGACCTGCAAGCGGTTCGATGGGGCACTAACTCCACTCGGACGCGAACAAGCGGCCCGAGCTGGAGCGTGGTTGCATGAAAAGAGCATCACGCGCATTCTATCGAGTCCATTCGAGCGGGCCATCGAAAGCGCCGCCATCATCGCGGATCGGTTGGGACTATCGTCCAGTGTCGATGATGGTCTGCGAGAAATGGATTGCGGACGATTAGAAGGGCGCACGGATGAGGAAGCCTGGGGGGAGTGGCAGCAGGTTTATGACCGCTGGAAGATGTGTGACTGGAAAGCGGCTTTCCCCGATGGTGAGACCTATCGACAGGCTTATGATCGGCTGAATGGAGTCCTGCAGAAGGTTCAAATAGGCGGGACTGCACTCCTAGTAACACACGGAGGGATCACGCGAACGGTTATCCCCTATCTATGTGTGAATGCTGCTGCCCTACAGGAGGTGCATCCGCCGGACAATGCAGGCTTCATCATCCTGGAACCGTTTGGCGATGGACGGTTCATTTGCCGTGCCTGGAATCAGAACGAACACTTGAAGGGGTTGAATGAACACGCGTAGGAAGACCATTCTGAACTGCGCTGCAATCCAATCTCAGCGAATCACGAATGTCGACTCCTTCTCTGGTGAAAGCCCGACGATCTTCGCCATCGTCCTGCATTCTCGTAAATGGTTCCTAACTTTGACCGAGACGCTGTGCAAGCATTCATGAGACACCAAAGAGTGACAATAATGTCACCCTTTCCCGTCCATTTTGTGCTACTCTGGGAATATGCGCGGCATCGCCGCATCCGGTTTTCTGACAAGGACGGCATCCCGATGAGAATCATCGCGCATTCTCATTCTTATCGTTCTCAAGATTCTCATCGCCTGCGCCCATCCGCCGCCTTGCATGTAAGCCTTGTGCCGCCAATTGCCCGTCCGCAACTGCCGCAATTGCCGCAATTTGTGCCGATTTGTCCCACCGACACTGACGACACTGACGACATTTGCGACAATTCGGTTGTTCTAACACCTATAAACTATGAACGACAAACTTCTGCCACAACCAACCCTGACGGCACTGCCGCCATTGCCGCCAACTCCGCCACAAAACTGCGGTTTCTTCCCGTGGTGATCCCATGAGCGGACGATGAAGCGTCAGCAAATGGCAGACTTACGCCTGTTTCAACCGACGCTTCCTGGCATAGAATTGACCTTTGGGACAGCAAACTACTCACTACTACCGAGGGAGAGGAGATGGGGATAAAGGGAATGAAATCCGTGATTCACTGAATCTAGCGACTGGCATCTCAGACAACCAGAAGGAATATACGGATCATGCAGACGGACTTGCGAGGTCGTGACCTCATCACCGAACAAGAGTGGACGCGCGAAGAAGTAGACACTCTGCTCGATGTGGCCTGGGATCTGAAGCGGAAGCGGGCGCTCGGCGAGCCGCACGCCTATCTGCGCGACAAGGTGCTGGCAATGCTGTTCTTCTTTACCAGCACACGTACACGGGCCAGCTTTGAAGCAGGGATGGCCCAGTTGGGCGGTCATGCCCAGTTCATCGACAGCGAAACCACTCAGATTTCACATGGTGACACGGCTAAAGAAATCGGCGAAATCCTGGGCCGCTACTGCGATGGGATTGCCATCCGCCAATGCGACTGGAAGTTTGGCAACCAGTATATCCGAGAAGTGGCCCAAGCCAGCCGCGTGCCGGTGCTGAACATGCAGTGCGATGTATATCACCCCTTCCAGATTCTGGCTGACCTGATGACGATTCAGGAGAAGTTTGGGCGCGATCTGCGTGGCAAGACAATTGACGTCAGCTATGCTTATGCCTCCAGCTACCAGAAGCCGCTTTCGGTTCCACAGAGCTTGATTCTGCTGATGACCCGTTACGGCATGAATGTCCGCTTGGTGCATCCACCAGAATTCGCGCTGATGCCCGACATCGTCGAGCAGGCCAAAGACAATACCCGCCGCAGTGGTGGTTCCTTTGAGATTATGGATGACTTTGATGCGGGCTTCCGTGGCGCGGACATTATTTACGCCAAGAGTTGGGGCTGCTGGATGACGACCGAGGACAAGAACGAGTCATCAGTGATCGGCAAGAAGTATACGGACTGGATCACCGATTCGCGGCGAATGGCGCTGGCGAATCCGGATGCTGTGTATATGCACTGCCTGCCAGCAGATCGCAACATTGAAGTCACTGACGAAGTGATAGAAGGGCCACAGAGCATCGTTTATGATGAGGCAGAAAACCGCTTGCATGTTCAGAAAGCGGCTATGGCGTTGACGATGCGTTGATGGTATCAGCAGAGCATGTTGTAGGGGCGCAATCAGTGCGCCCCTTTGATACTGGCGCAGAAGTTTTCACAATTACGGTTGTTACGGAAAGTGAACCGAATTCATGATTGAAAAACTTGCCATTGTTGCAGTTGGGGGCAATTCGTTGATTGAAAACCCGAAGGAGCCAGGGATCGCGCGGCAGTGGGAAGCGGCTCGGAAAACCTGTGAGCATATCGCCAGCATGGTCATTAACGGTTGGCATGTTGTAGTTACGCACGGCAATGGCCCTCAGGTAGGTTATATCTTGCGTCGTGGTGAGATTGCGTCTAAAGAGGGTGTCCATGACGTGCCGCTTGACCTGATCGTAGCGGATACTCAGGGTAGCATCGGCTATATGCTTCAGCAGGGGCTGGATGATGCACTCCGGCGGCGTGGGATCAATCGAACTTGCGCGACGGTGATCACTCAGGTGCGGGTGGACAACGACGATCCGGCCTTCGCAAAGCCAACCAAGCCAATCGGCGGTTTTATGAATGAGTCCGAGGCCAGGAAGTTCGAGGCAGAAGGCTGGAGCGTGATGGAAGACTCAGGGCGGGGCTGGCGGCGTGTTGTCGCTTCGCCGATCCCAAAGTCGATTGTCGAGATAAATGCGATCCAGGCACTGATGCTGAGCGGTTACGTGGTGATTGCGGGCGGCGGTGGTGGAATACCAGTTATACGGCAACCGGACGGCAGTTTGCAGGGCGCATACTGTGTGATCGACAAAGATCGATGCAGTGCTCTACTTGCCGAGACTCTACGAGCCGACCTACTCATGATTTCGACAGGAGTGGAGAAAGTCTGCCTCAACTTCGGCAAGCCCGATCAGCGTGAATTGGATCGGGTATCCCTGCAAGAAGCCCGTGAGTATATGAAGCAGGGACATTTTGGAGTAGGTAGTATGCTGCCAAAAGTCGAAGCCGCAATCGATTTTGTGCAGCATGGCGGCCCACACGCGATCATCACCAGCCCACAGCATATCGAAGCGGCGCTGCGCTGGGAAACTGGAACACACTTTATTCCTGGATAGTGTTATCCAATCTAGGACTGTGCAACCTCCTATTGAAAGCTAGAGATCACCGTGGCTGTCATTCATGAACTTCGCTGTCCTATCTGTGGACGGAATTATCATCCGAACGCTGTGGAGTATGTTTGTCCGTCCTGCGGTTTGGTTGGGACGCTGGATGTACTCTATGATTATGCTGCACTGCGTCGGGATGTGGATCGGGATCGGATCGGACAGCAAGCTGAACAGTCAATGTGGCGCTATAAGCCGCTTCTGCCGATTGAACCCGACTCAAAGACACCCCCGCTTCGTGTAGGGATGACGCCGTTGTATGACTCAGGACGGGTTGCTGAACGGTTGGGATTGAAACGAGTCTGGGTCAAGGATGATGGTCAGAATCCGACAGGGTCGTTCAAAGACCGGGCGAGCGCAATGGTTGTGGCACGGGCCATGGAAGCTGGAATCAAGACGGTTAGCACCGCCAGCACGGGAAATGCGGCAGCCGCTCTAGCAGGTATCAGTGCTTCCGTTGGAATGAATACAATTATCTTTGTCCCGGCCAGTGCGCCGGAAGCCAAGATCGCTCAACTTCTCGTTTATGGGGCCACGGTGCTGCTGGTCGAAGATACCTATGATGTGGCTTTTGACCTATGCTACCAGATGTGTTTGGAGGAGGGATGGTATTGTCGCAATACAGCGATGAATCCCTACACGACCGAAGGCAAGAAGACAGCAGCATACGAGATTGCAGAGCAGTTGGATTGGATTGCGCCTGATGTCGTGATGGTAGGAGTTGGTGACGGCAATATCATCGCGGGCATCTACAAAGGCTTTTTCGATCTTCTGCAATTGGGTTGGATAGAGCGGATTCCGCGTCTGATCGGTGTACAAGCAGAAGGAAGCTCGGCACTCTTCCATGCCTGGAGACATGGAATCGCGGCGCAGGACATGCAGCCACAGCCTGCCGAGACGGTTGCCGACAGCATTTCTGCGGGGTTGCCGAGAGATCGGGCCAAGGCTCTCCGCGCAGTGCGTGAAACGTCAGGCGCGTTTGTTGCCGTGCCGGATAATAAGATATTGGCTGCGATTCCGGCATTGGCGCGGTTGACTGGAGTATTCGCAGAACCTTCATGCGCTGCTGTTTACGCTGGAGCGGAACGTGCTGTACAATCGGGTTTAATCCAAGATGATGAGTCCGTAGTGCTGCTGATGACCGGCAACGGTTTGAAAGATATCCGCAGGGCACAACAGTCGGTCAGGCAAGGGCTGCGAGTGAAACCGAACCTGGACTCAGTACGGCGCGCATTGCAGAACAGGTGAAACATGGGCGAAAAGCCGCGTTACTCGATCATCGCTCCGATCTATAACGAAGAGGGCAATATCCAAGCCCTTTATGATCGCATTTCAGCCGTCCTCGACTCGACGGGCGAGAGTTGGGAAGTCGTCTGTATCAATGACGGCAGTCGAGATCGCTCTGTCGAATTGATTGAAGTGCTCGCTGCCAAAGATTCGCGCATCAAGTTGGTCAGTTTTGCGCGCAACTTCGGACATCAAATCGCGGTAACGGCTGGTTTACAGCACGTATCGGGAGATGCTGTCGTGATTATTGACGCGGATCTTCAGGACCCGCCGGAACTGATTCTGGAGATGATTGAACGGTGGAAAGCAGGGTATGAGGTTGTTTATGCGGTGCGCCAGGAACGCAAAGGTGAAACCTGGTTCAAGTTACTGACCGCCAAGCTGTTTTATCGACTGATCTACCGAATCACCGATGTCGATATTCCGATGGATACCGGTGATTTCCGGCTGATGGATCGTAAGGTTGTCGATGTTCTGAATCGGATGAAGGAGCATAATCGCTTCATCCGAGGCATGACCAGTTGGGTCGGTTTCCGGCAGACTGGCGTCAGCTATGTCCGCCAGGAACGTCATGCAGGCGAGACCAAGTATCCCCTCAGAAAAATGGTACGTTTCGCGATGGATGCCATCACGGGGTTTTCGTACTTCCCACTGCAAATCATGGTCTATGTGAGTTTTGTTTTGGGACTTGTTGCTGTGCTGGCAATCCCCATCATCGCGGTCTTGCGGCTGATCCTGGGCTTTGAGTTCCTGGGTGGGCAAGTAACCAGTATTGTTTTGCTGCTTCTGCTCAGTTCGTTCCAGTT